>CAZWZD010000227.1:0-3573 GCA_964638235.1 uncultured Erysipelotrichales bacterium | reverse complement strand
CAGATTTAGGGATGTTCATAATTATCATATCATTGCTTTATATTATTACTTATATTATTGGTGTATTATTGTTTGCAGTTCCATATATCATTGAAGAAAAACATTTATATACATTATCTGCAATCAAAGAATCCATTCATTTAATGAAAAAACATATTCTACAATACATTAAATTAGAATTATCTTTCATAGGTTGGTTTATACTGTTTATATCGCTAGTAAGTGGACTTAATGCAATATTTTCAATTATTCCTCTAGGTCAAATCATATCTTTATCAGTAGGAACAATTGTAGGTGTATATACGTTCTTACCAACATATCATCTATCAAAAGCATTATTCTATCAATCAGTTAAAGAATAACACTACATTGTCGTTGGATTAGCCGTCCAATGACTTTTTTTAATTCATTTGTTATAATTTTTTAGAGATGTTTGATTGATAATAGGAGGTACAATTATGGATGAAATAAATTCAAATGATAAATATATCTTTCTTGATATCGATGGTGTTTTACAGCCTTTTCGTCCTTGTCATAGATTTGAGGTTAATCGAAAGGAACTCATTGATAAAATATGTGAAGAATTTCATGATGACTTTTATCAGCAGTTAGATGAATATGATGTTGCTGCTGTCTATCTTGATTGGAATGAAGAAGCTGTTAAAAATCTTAAAAAGTTAATTGATGAAACAAATGCAAAGATCATTCTTTCAACAGCATGGAGAGAATCAAGAACAATGAAAGAAATGGAAAAGTTATTTAAACTGCATGAACTTGATCACTATATTGCAGGCATGACACTTTCGGAATTGAATTCCTATAGCGAATGGCAATTTTCATCCGCCAAAAATGAAGAAGATTTAAAACGTATGAAAGAAATACACAGTAATTCCTTTACAGCAAATCATTTAAACAAGCAAAAAAATATGTGATAAATATCATTTAGATTCTAAAGCTTTCCATTATTCTAGAGAACTAGAAATCTTTCAATATGTTAAAGAAAAAAAGATAAGAGATTATGTTATACTTGATGATATTGCTATAAGTTTTCCAGCTTTGCTTCCTCATTTTGTTGAAATAAATAACGGATATTTTACAGATGAAGATTATATAAAAGCATTAGAAATTTTGAAAAAAGAATAAGCTATTTAAATATTTATAACTTATTCTTTTATTTTAATGAAATTGATTATTTAATTCACTTAACAATTCTACTGTTGGAATGAGCCAATTAGCAGTTGTTGGCAATAATAAAATAATACTATTTCTAACATATTGAAATTTAGGCTTTTCAAACAATCTATTTACAGTTTCAAATAATTCATCACCTTTTATAGTAGAAGAAAAATCAGGTGTTAATACAATTTGTAAATATTGTCCTTCTTCTTTTGCACTTTCAATAAATGGCTGTACTGATAAAATTTCATATTTTCTTTTCAGTACAATATTTTTAACTTCTCTAGGCAATGTTCCGTATAAATCTTTTAGTTCTACTTCTAAAGCATCAATCTGTGTTAAATGTTTAGCATTATAAACACGCTGATATAAGTTCAGCTTCTCTATATCACTTTCTACATAATTTTCAGGAATATATCCATCAACTTTAATATTCTGTACTGGTACTTCTTTTTCATTTGAAGTATTGCCAGTTTTTTCATCAATAGCTTCCTGCAATATCTTCATATACATATCAAAACCAACAGTATCAATAAATCCAGCCTGCTCTCCTCCTAAAATATCTCCACTACCTCTAATACTTAAATCTCTCATTGCTATTTTATATCCACTTCCAAGTTGAGCAAATTCTTTTATAGCTTTTAAACGTTTAGAAGCTTCTTCATTCATTTGTTTATTCTTTTGATACATTAAATAAGCATACGCAACTCTCTCACTTCTACCAACTCGCCCTTTGATTTGATAAAGCTGTGCCAACCCAAAACAATCAGCATTTTCTACTAAGATTGTGTTTGCATTTGAAATATCAATACCCGTTTCAATAATAGTTGTACAAACCAATATATCATATTCCTTATTAATAAAATCATTCATAACATTTTCAAGCTCTTCTTTTTTCATTTGTCCATGTCCTATACCTATTTTTGCATTAGGTATAAGTGTCTGCAATTGATGAGCCACACTTTCGATATTCTCTCGACGATTATACAGATAGAAAACTTGTCCATGTCTGCCTAATTCTCTTTCTATAACCTGTTTTATTAAAGCATTGTTTTTTTCAACAACATATGTTTGTACAGGAAGTCTATTTAATGGTGGAGTTTCGATTTGAGATAATCCTCTAATCCCCATTAATGACATCTGCAATGTTCTAGGAATAGGAGTAGCAGTTAGTGTTAATACATCTATAGTTTTACGATATTCTTTAATCTTTTCTTTTTGTCTAACACCAAATCTCTGTTCTTCATCTATACATAATAATCCCAAATCTTTAAAATCAATATCCTTAGATAATATTCTATGTGTACCTACTAATATATCAATAGAACCATCTTTAATCCCTTTTAATATTCTATTTTTTTCTTTAGTAGAAGTAAAACGATTTAAAATAGCTATCTCTACTGGAAAGTTTTTAAATCTTTCTTTCATTGTACGATAGTGCTGTGATGAAAGAATTGTTGTTGGACACAAAAAAGCAACTTGCTTATTTGATAAAACGGCTTTAAAAGCACCTCTTAAAGCCACTTCAGTTTTACCAAAGCCAACATCTCCACATAATAATCTATCCATTGGACGAGGAGTTTCCATATCCCTCTTAATTTCAATAACTGCTTCTTTTTGATCTGGAGTCAGCTCATAGCCAAAATCATTTTCAAATTCTCTTTGTAATTCATCATCTTCTCTAAATGCAAATCCAGGTTGCTTCATTCTGGCACTATATAACGCAATCAAATCATCTGCTAAACCATCAACCTTCTGTCTAACTCTTTGTTTTTCTTTCTGCCACTTTGTACTACCTAAAGCATGCAGCTGTGGTTTTTTACCATCTTTAGAGGCATATTTTCTAACTAACCTAAAATTTTCTACTGGAATATATAATGTAGAATTACCTTTATATGCAATATACAAATAATCTTTATGAACACCCTTAACTTCTAAAGTTTTAATTCCTAAATATTGTCCAATACCATTAACATCATGAACAACATAATCACCAATATTAAGCTCATTATAGTTATTTATAATTTTAGCATCTTTATATTTAATATAACCTTTCTTTTGTTTAACAGTGCCAAACAATTCACTCGCAGTATAAAATATCGTTTTTTCTTCTATAAACTCTATTCCCTTAGTTAATTCTCCTAAATATATATTAACACCTTTATAGCTTTCATCCGTTGATGTAACAAAATGATAAGCTATATGATTATCCTCCATTAAGTCAACCATTAATTTCATTTGATGCTGATTCAATAAACACATAAATACTTTATTATATACAAGATCATCTTGTATCTTTTGAATAAAAGTACTTTCTTTTTGTAAAGGTAACATCACTTCATGTGTTTGAAATAATATTTGTTGTTTTGTGGATACTAGGAATATTAGGGACTATTG
>CAZWZD010000226.1:0-3588 GCA_964638235.1 uncultured Erysipelotrichales bacterium | reverse complement strand
TATAATGGTAAGCTATATATTCCAACATAGCACAAATTTCTATCTTACTATTCTCTTTCATCTGTTTAGAAACATTTTTTACTTTACCAGTTTGAATATATAGCTTACCATTATACATATCAATTGTTCCAAACGGTCTTATTCTTGGTTGATTAATTTCAACAGTAGCTAAATAATAAGTATTACATTTTTTTAAAAATTCATAAATTTCATTCATATTAATTCTCCTATACTATTAAACAATAATTATCAATATCTTGATATTTTCCAAATTTTACACCAACTTCTTTTATAGTTCCACAAAACTCAAAACCAAACTTTTCATGTAATCTTGCACTTGCTTTATTTCCACTTGTAATAACAGAAACAACGTTATGAATAGTATCATCTTTTTTTGCAATATCTAACAAATAATCCATTAATAAAGAAGCTATACCTTGTCCTCTATAATTAATATCAATATAAATTGATAATTCAACTGTAGATTTATATGCTTCTTTCTCTCTATATGAAGATAAAGAAGCATAACCTACAACTTTTTGATCTATAACTGCAACATATAATGGATGATGGTTAATATTATGATCATAAAACCATTTTTTTCTTTCATCAATTGTTTTTGGCTGTAAATCCAGTGTAGATACACCATTTATGACTTCATAATTATATATGTCGGTTAATTCCTTTAAATCTTCTAATTTTGCTGTTCTTATATCCATAAATCCTCCTTTTCTCATATATTACTACGATTAGAATAAAAAGAAAATATGACAAAGTATAATTTTTATACTTTGTCATTAATTTTATGAAATTATTGCTTTATTTTTTATTCTAATAATTTCTTCAATACTTAAGCCAGTGCATTCACTTATATCTTTTAATTCATATTTTTTTCTTAACATTCTTTTGACTGTTTCTGTTTTTTCTTTCATTTTACTGCTAGCTTTTAAATCCTCTCTGTCTACATACGCTTTCACTGCATTGACATACGCTACTGGATTATTGTAGAATTCTTCAAATCTTGCATCTAAGTACTGTACTGTTTCCTCCATTACTCTCATCTCATTTGTTTCTTCTTCAAATTTGTCATCTTCATTGTACCTCATATAAAATCCTAACTTCTCTAACTCACTCATCTTCTTCATTCCTTTCCTCTTCATAATCTTTTTTAGCTTTTTTAACTGCAATGTGTAGTTATGCATCTTTGTTACAAACTTACTTCCCTTGCTCTCTGATCTAAACTGATGGTATTCTATGAAGTGATCTCCCTTGCTTATACTTCCATTGTATATAACAATCTGAATATGCTCATACATATCTCCATAATCTTCTCCCTTTTTATAGTTGGCTGATACCTCCATTCCCAAATAAAAATGACACTTGTCTGAAAACTGTTCGCTCCTTTCATACTGAACTTCTATGTTGATGTAATAGTGTCCATTGACAAGAAAGTGATTGTCATATTCTGCTTTATGTGACGAATGATTAACTCTGTCGACAGCTCTGTCTGCCTTTTCAATAGAGAAAACTTTAATTCCAGTTGTTTTCTCAATGATAAAAACAACATACTTTTTACCCTCAATTAAAGAGATATCAAAAGCATATTTCTGAAAATCATCAGAAAGATATTTAATTTTGATTTCATTATTATGTTCCATAAAAGTTCCTCTAGGATAAACATTTATGAAAAAAGAAATATATCTATAAATATTATAGAATATATTTCTCTATTCGTCATTGGACTTTTTGTAAAAAAAATGATAGATTTCTCTATCATTTTTAATTAATGTGTTTTTCTTTCAGCTACTTTTAAATCTTCTTTATTTTCACCAATAGCTTTAATAGCAGCTTCAATACCTTTAGCAATTTCTTCTGTACTTAAACAAGGTGCAGGAGTTGCACGATTAACAACTTGACTTGTTACAAAAGGTACATGCATAAATCCACCACGAACGCCAGGATATTTTTTTGCTAAAGTATATAATACACCATACATTAAATGATTGCATACATATGTACCAGCTGTGTTAGATACACTAGCAGGAACACCTGCTTTACGAATTTCATCAACCATTGCTTTAATAGGCAATGTTGTAAAATATGCAGTTTCACCATCTTCAAAGATAGGACCATCTAACGGTTGATTTCCTTCATTATCAGGAATACGTGCATCATTAATATTGATTGCAACTCTTTCTGGAGTTAAATCATAACGACCACCAGCTTGACCAATACATAATACTGCATCTGGCTTGACTTCATCAATAGCTTTAGCAACTTTATCAATTGATTTATTAAATACAGTTGGAACTTCTAATTTAACAACTTCGACATCTCCAACTTTATCAGCAACTAATTTAACTGCTTCCCAAGCTGGATTAATTGGTTCACCACCAAAAGGATCAAAACCAGTTAATAATAATTTCATAAGCAACCTCCTAAAATGCTAAGAAATACATTAATAAAATATGGATAACTAACATAACAAGTGCTACTGGGACTTGAGAAAATATAATAGCATATTTACTCTTTGTTTCAAGCAACGCAGCAGGCATAATATTAAAGTTAGCAGCCATTGGAGTCATAAATGTACCACAATACCCAGCAGTTAAACCTAAAGCACCAACAACAACTGGATTAGCTCCTTGAGCTATTAAGAATGGATAACCAATACCAACAGTAATAACTGCAAAAGCAGCAAAACCATTACCCATAATCATAGTAAATAAAGCCATACCAATACAATAAACAGCTACTGCTATAAAATGACTTCCTTCAGGAATTAAGGCACCAACACCAGCAGCAATGACTGCACCAACACCAGCAGCAGTAAATAAAGAACCTAAAGCAGCTAATACTTGTGGTAAAATACCAGTAGTACCAACATTATCAGTTAAACGAACACCATCTTTTAAAGGTGTCATAATATCAGATTTAAATAATATTATAGCAACGATTAAAGCGATAATACCACTAATACCAATTGCATTATTAGATCTTAGATTTGAGAATAATGTAGCAACAACAACTGAAGCAATTGTTAATACAACTGGAGGTATAAATGCTTTGTATCCGTACTTATCAGCATTTGCACGAGTTTCTTCAGGTGAAGAAACATTTGTTGCAGCTGGTTTAACTAGTCCAGCAAATGTTAATACAGCCATAGCAACAATACATAAACCAGTAACCCATGTAGGAATATAAGGTCCAACAATGAAAGTGGCAGCTAAAAGGAACCAAAAGGCAGCAGTTGTTGCATTTTTCTCTGCATTTTTATTTTTTAAAGCATTTATTCCAACTAAAATGAAAATCAAACCAATGATACAGTAGAAAACTTCAGCAAGAATAGTGTTTGTAGTCCATTCAATTTCTAACATATTCTTTCTCCTCCTCTACTTATTGGTAGTGTCAAAAGTTCTTTGTTTCACTACCTAGAATGTGCACAGGTATTAGTGCGAGGAAATATTGGCAAAAAAGGGAAGAAACAGAAATCAAAACAGAATGGGCAGGATGTAAAAGTGATAGATTATGCAGACAGGGCAGTAGAAAGACTACAGAAGAAATATCATCGAATGATATTAAGAGGAG
>CAZWZD010000225.1:0-3591 GCA_964638235.1 uncultured Erysipelotrichales bacterium | reverse complement strand
CCATATATACAAGATTTTAATAACTGTATTATGGTCATTCAATATAGCTGTAATCATTATGTAGATGAAAAACAGGAAAGAGTGATTTTAAAAGATATTGCTATGCTGAAATTTTTAGGTATGAAACCAATTATTGTTCATTCAGCGAGAAAAGGTGTTGATTTATTCAGAGAAAATAAAAGAATTGCTGCTATGATCGAAGAAAATAATATCAAAGCTATTGGTGTTTGCGGTATAGATATTCAAACGTTGTCGATTATGATTGGAAATGACTATATTCCAGTTGTTATACCTAATGATATTAACACAGAAGATGATCAGTTTTTTGTAGAAAATGTAGCAAGAGAAATTGCTGTTAAAATGAAAGCTGATAAATTGATTTTTCTCTCTAAGGATAAGGGCTTACTAGATGAAAATAATGAATTGATTTCAATAATGTCTTTGGATAAATTAAAAACATTTTATCAAAAAAATAATATTAGAGGTTATTTAGATTTGAAGATAAAAAATGCAATTGAAGCTATTGAAAATGGTGTGCATCGTGTACATATTATAGATGGAACTTTAGAACATAGTATTTTGTTAGAACTTTTTAGTATAAATGGTATTGGAACGGCGATTTTAGATAGTGAAGAAAATTTATATAAACATGAAAAAAGGTCCATATAAACATATAAAATTATAATTTTTGTTTTTAAAATATAGAAATTTTTTAAAAGTGCCTGATAATAAATTTTATTATAAAATGCACTTTTTTATTTACTGATAAATGCCGTTGTATTATTAGAAAAACCAATAATAGGTATTGGTAATTAATACTTTTAATAATAATAGATTAATGTTATAATATTCACAAGAATGGAAAGGGAGGCTACTTTTTTATGGGATATAAAGTTGGTTATGAAAAAGTCAATGAAATCATAAAAGAATTATCAAAAGAATATGATATTTATGCGCCAAAGAGATTTAATAAAGCTGGTAGATATTCTGATACAGATATGATTCGTTATGATATTATTGAAAAAGCAGAAGATATCGTTTTTGATGAAAAATCTGATATGCCTGCAAAAGAAGTATTGGGTCCAATTACTCAAACTTTATTCTACTTTACTGAAGATGAATATCGTGAAAGTAAAGTAAGTTCTAAGAAAATTTTAATTTTCATGAGACCTTGTGATATTAACGCAATGGAACATCAAAACAAAATTTATTTACAAAATGGTGGATTTAAAGATTTATATTATGCAAGATTACAAGAAAAAGTAAAAATTGTCATGATGGAATGTAATAAAGGTTGGGATACGTGTTTCTGTGTGAGCATGGGCTCTAATAAATCTGACGAATACTCAGTTGCTGTAAGAAATGAAGATGGTTACTGGTTAGTAGATGTAAAAGATGATGAATTTGCTTGCTTCAAAACAGAAGAAGCTGATTTCAATGTTGAATTTGTTGAAGAAAATGAATTATCTGTCGAATTACCTGAAATAAAAAATAAAGCTATCTTAACAAAATTAAAATTACATCCAATGTGGAATGAATTTAATAGTAGATGTATTTCATGTGGTGCTTGTACTATCGCTTGTGCTACTTGTACTTGTTTTACAACTACTGATATTGCTTATAACGAAAATCCAAATGTCGGTGAAAGAAAGAGAACTTCTGCTTCATGTCAAATTGAAGGATTTACTGATATGGCTGGTGGACATACTTTTAGACCTACAGCCGGAGATCGTATGAGATACAAAGTGTTACATAAATTCCATGACTATAAAGCACGTTTTAAAGATTATCATATGTGTGTCGGTTGTGGACGTTGTATAGATCGTTGTCCAGAATTTATTTCTATTGTTGCAACAGTAGAAAAAATGAACGCGGCAATCAAAGAAATTGAAAAGGAGGCAGCATAAGATGATGAATCCTATTAAACCAATTCCTTGTGAAATATTAGATATTAAACAAGAAAGTGAATTAGAATATACTTTTAGAGTTGCTTATGATCAAACTCCAAATCATGGACAATTCTTACAATTATCTATTCCTAAAGTTGGGGAAGCACCTATCTCAGTTTCAGGATATGGGGATGGATATTTAGATTTTACAATTAGATCTGTTGGTAAAGTAACTGAACAAATCTTTAATAAAAAACCTGGTGATACATTATTTTTAAGAGGACCTTATGGTAATGGATGGCCATTTGAAAAACAATTTAAAGGTAAACATTTAGTTGTTGTTACTGGTGGTACTGGATTAGCTCCAGTAAGAAGTATGTTAAATGCTTGCTATAATGAAGATGCTGCTAAATCTGTTACTTTGATTTCTGGTTTCAAAAATGAAGCTGGTATTGTATTCAAAGAAGAATTAGCTAAATGGAAAGATAAATTTAATACTTTCTATACATTAGATAATGATAAGATTGATGGATGGAATACAGGATTTGTTACTGAATATATTCCTAAAATCAATTTTGATGAATTTGATGGTGATTATGAAATGATTATCGTAGGACCACCACCAATGATGAAATTCTCAGCTTTGGCTGCTATGAAAGCTGGAGTACCAGTTGAAAAAATCTGGGTTTCATTTGAAAGAAAGATGTCTTGTGCAGTTGGTAAATGTGGGCATTGTCGTATTGATGAAGTATATGTATGCTTAGACGGTCCAGTATTTAACTATACTGTAGCTCAAGACTTAATTGACTAAGGAGGGCAAAAATATGAATTGGGATATTGATGTTAAAAAGACACGATTAAATTGTTTTAGACAATCTAAAGTACCTGGTGAATTCATGTTACAATTGCGTGTTCCTGGTAACTTAATTGATGCTAAATATCTTGAAGTCATTCAACATATTGCTCAAACTTGGGGAGATGGATTATTCCATATCGGGACTCGTCAAACATTAAATGCTACAGGAATCAAATATAAAGATATTCCTGCAGTTAATGAATATATTGAAGATTATATTAAAGAAGTAGAAGCTCTATCTAATGTTAATATGAATAGAGTTGGTTTAGATGAACAAACTTGGGATCCTAAATCTGGGTATCCAACTATTGGTGCTCGTAATATTATGGCTTGTATCGGTAATAGACATTGTATTAAAGCAAACTGTGATACTACTGCCATTGCAAGAAAAATCGAACCTTTAATTTTCCCATCACATTATCATATTAAAATTGCTTGTGCTGGTTGTCCAAATGACTGTGCAAAAGCTAACTTTAATGATTTTGGTATCATGGGTGTTTCAAAAATGACTTATCATCCAGAAAGATGTATTGGATGTGGAGCTTGTGTTAGAGCTTGTGGACATCACGCAACAAGAGTATTATCATTAAATGACCATGGTAAAGTTGATAAAGATACTTGCTGCTGTGTTGGTTGTGCAGAATGTGTTATTGCTTGTCCTACAGGAGCTTGGACAAGAAGTGAAGATAAATTCTATCGTGTAACTTTAGGTGGACGTACAGGTAAAAAAGATCCTAGAGCTGGTAAATTATTCTTAAACTGGATCAAAGAAGAACCTTTATTACAAATGTTTGGAAACTGGACAGAATTCTCTGCATGGGTAATGGATCATAAACCACAATATAT
>CAZWZD010000224.1:0-3592 GCA_964638235.1 uncultured Erysipelotrichales bacterium | reverse complement strand
AAATAAGAAATATACACCCACACCACGTTGAGCTCCGCCTCGCTGTCATAGCCCCAGATCCGTTCCATGAACCGCTCCGTGGAAATCAGCTGGGTGGGATTGCTCATCAAAAGCTCCAGCATCAATTAATGATTCTATCATTTTTGTTGATAATCTACAATGCTCACACCTTACAAAAAAATCATAAATATCTTTAAACAGACCATTCTTTCTTTCTTCTATAATTTCTTTATAAGCAGCATAGCCGAAGTTTTTAACAGCTATCATTGAATATCTAATATGTCCATTTTCAACAATAAATCGATCATAAGAATAATTAATAGATGGCGGCAGTATCTTAACTCCAGATTGCTTTGCTTCTTGAATACAATGAATTTTACTTTGATCGCTGGATTGCTCATTGGATAAAATTGCAGCAAAGAAATATAATGGGTAATTCACTTTTAAATAAGCTAGCTGATAAGCAACGATTCCATAAGCTACACTATGAGATTTATTAAAGCCATAATTTGCGAATTTTTCAATTAAGTTAAACAATTCTTGAGATTTAGCTTCATCATATCCGTTTGATATACATCCATTAATGAAATCAGTTTTCATTGAAATCATTAATTTCTCTTGCTTTTTAGAAATTGCTTTTCTAAATAAATCTGCTCTTGCTAGTGAAAAACCAGCAATCTTTTGAGCAATCATCATAATCTGTTCCTGATAAACCATAATACCATAAGTAGAATCTAATATTGGTTTTAGTTCATCAAAAATATATGTAATCTTTTCTTTGCCTTCTTTTCTTTTTAAATAAGAAGGTATATTTTCCATCGGACCAGGTCTAAATAATGCGATAGCTGCAACAATATCATTAAATTCTTTAGGTTTTAATTTTAACAATAAGTTTCTCATTCCCTGAGATTCTAATTGAAAAACACCATAAGTATTAGCTTTAGATATCAACTGATAAGTCTTTAAATCATTTAAAGGAATATCATTTAAAACTAATGTTTTACCAGTATGCAACTTAATATCATTACAAATATAATCGATCATCGTCAAGTTCTTTAAACCTAAAAAGTCCATTTTTAAAAGTCCAATATCTTCAATATAATCTTTAGAATACTGAGTCATTAAAGTAGATGATGGACCATAAACAAGAGGAACAACTTCATTTAAAGAGTCATCTGATAAAATAACACCTGCCGCATGGGTTGAAATATTTCTTGGCAAATATTCAATAATACACATTGAAGATAATACTTTTCTTAAAGCAGGATCTTTATTAATCATATTTTGAAAACTTGCAGAAGTTTGGTACACTTGAGCAATTGATTTTTTATTCTTATTTCCTGTAGGCACCATTTTTGCTAATAACTCTAATCTAGGTAATGGTATTCCCATGACTTTTCCAATATCTTTAATAGCAACTCTAGGACCATATGTTGAAAAAGTAACAATTTGAGCAGCATGATTAGTACCATATTTATCAACAACATACTGAATAACTTCATCTCTGCGATTATCTTGAAAATCAATATCAATATCGGGCATCGATACACGTTCAGGATTTAAGAAACGTTCAAAAAGCAAATCGTATTGTAAAGGATCAACATTTGTTATACCTAATACATAAGCGACTAAACTTCCAGCTGCACTTCCTCTTCCAGGACCAACTAAAATATGATTTACTTTAGCAAATCTTACATAATCCCAGACAATTAAAAAATAATCATCGAAACCCATTTTGTGAATAACACTTAATTCATATTTTAATCGTTCTATATATTTTCTATCAATAGTTTTACCTTGAAACCTTTTTTTCAGACCTACTTTACATAAACTTATTAAATACTGATCCGATTTTCCATTACGAGGTACAGGAAACTTAGGCAAATGTCTTTTATTTAATGGAATTGTTGCTTTGCATCTTTGGATTACTTTTCTTGTTTCATCTATTATATTATGATTGAATAATGAAACCATCTCTGCTTCATCTTTTAAATATCTTTGATCAGTTATTGGATTATGATTAACATTTAAAACAATACCCTTTTGACTTGCTTCTAATAAATCTACTGCTAAAGCATCTTCTTTTCTTATATAGCATACTTCATTAGAACAGATAACCTTAACTTTACAAAATCTAGCAATAGAAATCATTCTTTCATTAAAATGCTTCTGCATCTCAATATGATGATTTTGGATCATTATATAATAATTTTCTTTAAATAAATCTCTAAATAATTTTATGTATTTTTCTGCCTGATCTTCCATTTCTTTCATAACTAATCTTTCTACGATACCATCATTACAACCAGAAATAACAAACAGATGAGGCATATAATTCTTTAATACATCTAACTCAATGCTTTTATTCTCACTTAAATTAATAGCACTGCAAATTTTAACTAATGAGAAATATCCAGCATCATCTTTTGCTAGTAAAATGAATGAATAAATTTCATGTTCAATCATAATGCTTGCTTCTAAACCTAAAATAGGTGTAATTCCATTTTTTAAACATTCATTAGAAAATTGCATCATTCCATACATATTATTTTTATCTGTCAATGCAAGAGCATCTAAGTGTTTTTTCTTAGCTTCTTTAACTAAATCTGATATAAGTATTGTACTTTTTTGGAAGCTAAAACAACTGTATACCTGTAAATGACCGAACATGATTATCACCACCTTATTTTATATTATATCAAAAAAAATCATAATATACTAGAAATTGAAAAAAGTATTAACATAATTCCTATATATAAACATAAAGCAACATAAGTCATCTGTAATATATAAATATTGCTTATACTTAATATCCACAATCTAAATATATATAATCCTATTAGATAAAAATGATACTGCAATTGAATAACTTTAAACCATTTCTGATTAAAAATAATGATTAAACTAACTAGAACTGCAAACAAATGAAACGGAATAATCCACATATAACAAATTAACTGCAATATCATAAAAATACCGCATAAAAACTGCATTTTCTTCATACGTTGTATCATCATATATAACACCTCATTTATTATATGAAAAAATCCAATAAAAAATAATAAAACCAAAAGGAAAATATGCAATCATTATAATTAAGTTAAGATATCAATTCAATTAAGAATTAGTACTTTTTCTATTATTCCAAAATTATGAACTTTTTTATTAATTTCATACACATTTGAAAGGAACTAGACATTTAGCTTAAAAAATTTGTTTATTCTAGTATAGTTATTGTTTCCCCTTGCAAAAAAAGAGGAGCCATGTTATATTATTAGCGAAGAAAAGAATATTTTCTTTAAAAAAACGTAGTATATTAATGGATTGAACAATCCACAATATATTTGGACAGCAATGTTCTGAGGGTGTGGCAGATAACAGTATGTGATTCTGCTGTTTGATGTGCAAGGATAACGAAATATATTAATATGGATAACTATCTCATCGAACAAACCACAGGGAGGTGATTGGCCCCTTAGCCTGGCCCACGGGCTAATTAAATAATGTGGCTAACTATGGCTGGAATGCTCCAATCAAAATCAAAACTACCCTTCAAAAGGGTAGTTTGTTCTGAGGCTATAAGCCTCGCTTA
>CAZWZD010000223.1:0-3601 GCA_964638235.1 uncultured Erysipelotrichales bacterium | reverse complement strand
AAAGAAAGGATTATCTTTTAAAGTATCAGCAAATCCATCTGCTATAGCATCTAAATGAGTTTCTCTAGAATTATCTAAATTAAATTCTTTAGTCTATTTTTTAAAAAGCAGTGCAATGTAATTATTTTTCTTAACTGCATCATTATTATATTTATCATAAATTTCTATTAAATTTAAATAATCTGTATATATAATATGATTGTATTCTATCCGTTTAAAGATTTTTTGTATTGTAGCATTATTCATGATTTAGAAATGAAATATTTGATTATTTAAAGTATTTATAATCAAATCAACATAATAATTCAATTTCATCAAATAATATCTCATTTTTGGTTCTGTCTGAGAGCTACACATAGAAATATCTATTCTTGCAATTTCATTGTTTTTTATTTCCATACAAAATACCATTTTCTTTATTATAAATCCTTTTATTTATTATGCAATATATGGAAATAAAAATTCTAAAGCTGTAGTGTAAAATTTTATTGACAAATTTTTATTATTCTATTAGAATTTACTTATAGATAGAAATAAAGACATTGATGTGACATAGTAGAAATTTCTGTGACAGCTAGAGATATGATGGAGGGTGTAAATCATACGAAAGAAATTTTGAATTCACCACGGAGTTGTTATCCTGATAAGGGATAAACGGAATCATAACGTTATTTATGAGAGTTATGTTAGTAACTTATGGAGTTTATACTTGTGAGAGTATAATAAATTTGAGGTGGTACCACGAATCACTCGTCCTCTTAGGATGAGTGATTTTTTGCTTATTTCTATGGAAAATGGAGGGAATGGAAATGAAAAAATTATTAACGAGTATTCTTGCATTAAGTTTATTATTAACTGGATGCGGATCAGGTGGATCAAGTGACAGCAAAGATTTATCTGAAGTAAAAATTGGGGTTATCCAATTAATGCAGCATGATGCATTAGATTTATCTTACAAAGGATTTGTAGATGTTTTGGTTGAAGCTGGTGTTAGTGAAGATAATATTGACTATCAAGTTGCTGGGGATCAATCTAACTGTCAAACAGTTGCTGATAAGTTAGTTAATGGTGGAAATGATTTAATTTATGCAATTGCTACTCCTGCTTTACAAGCAGCTGCTGCAGCAACAACTGAAATTCCAATTGTTGGTAGTGCTGTTACTGATTATGAAAGTACTAAACTAATTGCTTCTAATGAAGCTCCTGGTGGAAATGTAACTGGTGCTAGTGATTTAACTCCAGTAGAAGCTCAATTTGATTTATTGACTGAATTATTACCAGATGCTAAGAGTGTTGCAATTATGTATTGTGGTAGTGAAGATAATTCTATTATTCAAGGTGATTTAGCTGTTAAAGCTGCTGAATCTAGAAATTTAGAATCTAAAGTATATACTGTTGGTGATTCTAATGATATTCAAGCTGTAACTAATCAAGTTATTAGTGATAAGATGGATGTTATTTATATTCCTACTGATAATTTATTAGCTACTTATATGAGCAGTGTTTCTGCAATTGCTACTCCTGCTAAAATACCTACTATTGTTGGTGAAGATGGTATGGTTGCTAATGGTGGTTATGCTACTTATGGTATTAGTTATGAAGCTTTAGGAAGAATTGCTGGGGAACAAGCATTAGCTATTTTAAAAGGTGAAAAAACTGCTGCTGAAACTCCAATTCAATGGTTAGCTGCAGAAGATTGTACAAAAGTTATTAATTTAAAGATTGCAAAGGAATTAGGTTTAAGTACTGATAAAGCAGATTATCCAGATGCAAGTTTTATTGAAGAATAGGAGATAGAAATCGATGGGTTTATTAAACACGTTTTTAGGAGCTGTTGATACTGGATTAATTTGGGGATTCTTGGCTTTAGGTGTATTTATTACATTTAGATTATTAGATATAGCAGATTTAACTGTTGATGGAAGTTTTGCGACTGGAGGAGCAGTTTGTGCAGTTTGTGTATTAAATGGACTAAATCCTTTGATTGCTATTGTTATATCAATAATAGCTGGTTTCATTGCAGGTGCTATTACAGGTTTTTTGCATACCAAATTTAAAATACCAGCTATTCTAGCAGGTATCTTAACTCAACTAGGGTTATATTCAATTAACTTGAGAATTATGGGTGGTCGTGCTAATTTACCTATGAATACTGCTAATACTTTATTTAATGATTTATCTGTTTCACTTAATATCAATAGATATTATGTTACTTTGGTTATTGGATTGATATTTGCGATTGTAGTAGTAGGAATATTGTATGCTTTCTTTGGTACAGAGTTAGGATCTGCAATTAGAGCTACTGGAAATAATGAACAGATGGCAAGATCATTAGGAATAAATACAGATACAATGAAATTGTTAGGACTTACAATTTCTAATGGATTAGTTGGATTGTCTGGTGCTTTAAATGCTTTGTATGGACAAGCTACTGATGTAAGAGTTGGAACAGGAGCAATTGTTATTGCTTTGGCTTCTATTGTTATTGGTGAAGTTATAATATCTGCAAAAAAAGGCGGATTCTTAATTAGATTATTTTCTATAGTATTAGGCTCTATTTTATATAGAATTATTGTTGCTTTAGTTTTACAATTAGGATTAAACACAGATGATTTAAAGTTGTTAACTGCAATATTAGTAGGGGTTGCTTTATCAATTCCTGTAGTTGTTTCTAATAAAAAGCAAGTTGCAATGTATAAAAAATTAACAGGGAAGGAGATTGAATAGTATGCTTAAGTTACAAAAAGTAAGTAAAACATTTAATCTAGGAACTGTTAATGAAAAGAAAGTTTTACATGAAGTAGATTTAGAATTGGAAGATGGAGATTTCGTAACTATTATTGGAGGTAATGGTGCTGGAAAATCAACTTTATTAAATATGATTTCGGGTATTTATCCAATGGATAGTGGAATCATTACTTTAGATGGTGAAGATATTTCTTTACAGCCAGAATATCAAAGAGCTAAAAAAATAGGAAGGCTATTTCAAGATCCTATGTTAGGTACAGCATCTGATATGCAGATAGATGAAAACTTAGCTCTTGCAAAACGTCGTGGAAAGAAGAGAAGCTTATCTTGGGGAATTACTAAAGCAGAACATCAGGAATATGTTCAATTAGTAAAAACACTAGGATTAGGTCTTGAAGATCGTTTAACAACAAAAGTTGGTTTATTATCTGGTGGACAAAGACAGGCACTAACACTTTTAATGGCGACATTGCAGAAACCTAAATTATTGTTACTTGATGAACATACTGCTGCATTAGATCCAGCAACTTCTGCAAAAGTTTTAATTCTAACTGAAAAGATTATCAGTGAACAAAAGTTAACTGCTATGATGGTAACTCATAATATGCAAGATGCTATTGATGTTGGAAATCGTCTTATTATGATGTATGATGGAAGAATTATATATGATGTTAAAGGTGAGAAAAAGAAAAATCTAAAAGTAAGTGACTTGTTAAAGAAGTTTGAAGAAGCAAGTGGTTCTGAATTTGTGAATGATAGAATGTTATTAGGTTAGGCAAATTGCCTAACCTTTTCTTATTAATGCTTTTGACTTTAGTCGGTTGAGTACATGAAATGTACGAAACAAAAAACT
>CAZWZD010000222.1:0-3631 GCA_964638235.1 uncultured Erysipelotrichales bacterium | reverse complement strand
AAAGCTCCACCCCATAAAAAATCTTTATTCATTATTTACACCTCACTTTGTAGTCATCATAATAGTCATTTGTCCATCTAATACTAATTGATGATTGACAGGAATTAAGAAATTATCACCAAGTTTAACACTAATATGATCTGCTGTCCCTTTTCCTTTAATAACAGTAGCTAATTGATAGTTATCACTTTGATAGTATGATTGACCTTTGATTTCTAATTTTGTAACTGTAAAAGAATTATTAGAAATATAGACAGTTTGCTTACAGTTATCAGAGTTTGTTACAATTGGATAAATATTGTTCTCCATATCTTTTGGATCATATGATAAACAGTTAATAGCTTGTTCTAGATGCAATTCTCTTTCTTGTCCATTCTCATCTTTTCGATGATAATCATAAAAACGATAAGTAACATCAGTTGCCTGTTGTATTTCATAAACTATACTTCCTTTTTTTAAAGCATGTAACAATCCTGCTGATAAATAAACAAAATCATCTTGATGAACATCTAAATATCTAATCAAATCATTCCATCTATCTTCTTTAATATATTGTCTAAGTTCTTCTTCATTGCTGGCATTATGACCATAAATAATTTTACTGTTCTCTTTTGCTTCAATAAAATACCATGCTTCATTTTTACCAGTTGAATATCCTAATTGCCTGGCTATCTTTTCGTTTGGATGGACTTGGATGCTTAAGTCATCTTCAGGAGCAACAAGTGAAATAATAACTGGAAATTCTTCACTAGGATGCCCGAATAGCTCTTGATGATTTTCCCATAAATCTAGTAGTGTTAAACCTTTATAAGGATCGCTCATACATATAGTTGAAGCTTCTTTTTGACAGCTAAAAGACCATGATTGGCCAATTCCATCAGGAAAATCATCATAACCAAAATAATCCTTAACTAAAGTATGTCCCCATATAGCTTTTTTTGCTATAGGTTTAAAAAATAATATATTCATTTTCAAATCCTTCCTATTCATATAAAAATAACGCATATAATCCCATTATAGTAGCAAGGATTGATAAGTAATTTACAATTTTAACAACATTTGGTTTTATTCTAAAACCATATTGACTATATATTAAATTATTAACTTGTTTAGCTTTCGTTGAATGATAATCACCTAATAAAGCAAATATAACAATAATAATCCTCATTGGTAAACTCATACCAATCCCTGCTTTTATTATATTCCAAGGAAAAAAAGTACAAATCAAAGATACACTTGTCGCAAATAAAGCAGCTAAAATATAGGGATTCTTTTCATCTTTATGTTTTTCCATTTTCTTATTTACATCACTTCTTTGTTTTGATTTATTCTCTCTATATTTTTCATCATAACTCTTTTGTTTAACAACTATAACTTTTTCACCACAATTATCACAATATTGAGCTGAATCATTAATTATATGACCACACTTTCTACAATTCATCATAACACCTCTTTATTTTAAAATAACCTGAGATAGATTAACCAAAGCTACAAATAGACTTAAAAAAATAGATACATAAGCATAGTTCTTATTTCCATTAGGTAAATAACCCTTCTTTTGATCTTGTTTATCTACATACAAAGATAAAATTCCACATATCATAGATCCAAGATAAATAAAAGAACTTATAATATATGGGATCTTAACATTACCCATAAAAGCATTCACAACTGTTCCAATAACAAAATCAAATACAATCAAAGCAATAAAAAATAATAATAAACCCAATTTAGCCCAGCTATTCTTCCTTGGATTATCTTTAAGCTTTAATTCATCTTCTTTTTCAATATTATGTTTATCTATTTCTTTCCCACAATGATAACAATATATAGAATCATCAGGAATATCTTTGTGACAATATGGACATTCTTTCATTTGTAATTCTCCTCCTATTCTAAAAAGAAGGCTTGAAAAAGCCTTCTTTCAACTTTATGCTTCAGTATTTAATTTTGCAATTTCAGCTTTTTCATATGATTTCCAAAATGGATAGAAAATAACCATACCAATTGCAAAATTAATAAATACAACTAATGCTCCACCAATAGAACCTCCAGCAGCTAGATAACCTAAAATAGGTGAAGGAGTTGCCCAAGGTAAGTTCATATACATTTTCCCTACAAATCCTATATCAGTTAATATATAAGTAAGAGCTCCTGTTAAAACATGAGTTAGAATAAATGGAATCATTAAGAAACCATTCATAACAACCGGTAATCCAAACATAACTGGCTCAATGATACAGAAAATTGCTGGTGGTACACAAATAGTAGCTAATGGTTTTAAATGTGGTAGCTTTTTGCTTGATAAGAACATATAAACAATAATTGGCCAGCAAGTAGAAACCCATTGAGATAATCTACATAAGTTAGGTGTCCAAGTATAAGGTAGATCAGCAACTGCAGTACCAGCCATAAATGCAGCATTATTTTCAGCAATCCATGTATTAGTAAATGCATTCATAACCGCACCAGTAATATTATCACCATGTAAACCACAAATCCATAATAAAGCACTTAAGAATTGTTGTAATGAATATACACCTACATTATCAGCACCTGCTAAGATAGGTAAAAGCATATTTCCAACTAATTCTGGAATATTGATATTTAATAAAGTTCTAATTCCCCAACATATTAATGTAATAAAGAAATATGGAATAATAGCTGAGAAACTAGCTGCAATTGCAGGTGGTACAGAATCTGGTAACTTAATAACAATATTATGTTTATAACAGAAATCAATAACATTAATCGCAATAGCACCTGCTATCATTGCTGTAATTAATCCAGCTCCACCCCAATAAGTAGATTCAAATGCACTTGCTCCAACACTTAAAGTTCCATCAGCAGCAGTAACAACTAAATTACCAACAGAATTATAGTTCAATAACATAAAAGCAAACATTGCTCCTACCGCTCCTGTAGTTTTACTAAAACCTTTAATTTCAGCATATTCAGAACCAAAAGCAATAATGATATAAATAGCCATAATATTCATAGATAAACTATTAACTAATGCTAAATCACCTGCCCAAGGCTTCATAAATGATAATATTGCAGTTTGAGTAATACCACCATCAGAACAGAATAGATAAAGTACTAAGAAGATTGATCCAACCATCGTAACTGGTAATGCTGCAATCATACCATTAACAATAGCTTGTACAAATGGAATTTGTCCAAACTTTGTCATAGGTCCAGCAATAAGGTCAACCTTGTCTAAAACAGTATCCATAAGAGACTTTTTTTCAGTAGACATATTTTTTCCTCCCTTTTATAATTGAAAACATTTAGGTAAACGTTTTCCCTTGTCTAAAATAATTCTATCATTTCTTATATTATTTTCCATATTATTGATTGTCACAAGAAGAACCATTATTTTGTATATAGTACAGAAAACCTTGTATTTTCGCTATTTCATGTCAAAAATGTCCTAAAAAACTTCTTAAAATTTTGAGTAAACGTTTACCTTTTTGCATAATTTTGTTATAATAGCACTGAAAAGAGGAATAAAAATGAAAATAAGGAAAAATGAATCTGATATTATTAAGTTACTTATTTCTTCTCCTGACTATATCACAACCTATGACATAGCTATTTCTACAGGCATTAATAGACGTATTGTAAG
>CAZWZD010000221.1:0-3647 GCA_964638235.1 uncultured Erysipelotrichales bacterium | reverse complement strand
AATAGACTCATGCTCTTTTACCTCTAGCATATAACCACTTTTTACTATTGTTTTGATATATAGAATAGCATCCTAATTTTCTTCTTAATTTTTTTATATAAGTATCTACTGCTCTTAAATCGCCAAAATAATCATATCCCCATATTTTATTTAGTATTTGTTCTCTTGGAAGAATTTGATTTTGATGATTGCATAAATAAAGCATTAATTGATATTCTTTGTTTTTTAATGTTTTTCTTTCATCATTAATAATTAATTCATGTCTAACTTTATCTAATTTAATTTGACCGATAGTAATCAAATCTTCTTCAATTTTTTTATTTCTTTTAATCATAGCTAAAACTTTCATACATAAAATTTCTGGTTTAAATGGTTTTGTAATATAATCGTCTGCACCTAGACTATATCCTTTGATTTGATTTTCGTCTTGACTTAAAGCACTTATAAAAATAATTGGTTTTTTATACGTACTTCTTATTTCTTTGCATATTTCATATCCATTCATACCAGGCATCATGATATCCAGTAGGATTAAATCTATTTGATCATTCATGTGCTGCAAGGCTTCTAAACCATTTGCAGCTTCTATAACTTCTATTCCTTTAATAAGAAAGTACTCTTTAACTATTCTTCTTATGTGAAATTCATCTTCTACAAATAATACTTTATACATATGATTTCCCTCCTTGAATTTATCTTATCATAAAGTTATGTAATCGTTTTGGAATTTAATGAGATGTGATAAAATATACATGGTGATGATAATGTTAAAAAAATTAAAGAGAATATTTATTATATTGATTTGTTTATGTATTGTAGGTGGTTTTTGTTTTTATAGGTATGTGAATGATTTTTATGTGGCTAATGAAGAAGTGATGAGTGTTGTCAAAGATTCTAAAACTGTATCAATGATTGATTATGATGATTATATTTGTTTTAATGTGGATAATGCGAGTGCTGGTTTGATTTTTTATCCAGGTGCTAAGATTGAAAGTGAAGCATATGTTCCTTTAATGAATTCACTTGCAAGTCAGGGAATTTTATGTATTTTGTTAAGAGTACCATTTCGTTTAGCTATATTTGATATTAATGGTGCTAATGGAATTATGGAAAAATTTGGACAGGTAAAGTCTTGGTATGTTGGAGGACATTCTTTGGGAGGAGCAATGGCTAGTTATTATATAAAGGATCATGCTGGGGAATATGATGGATTGATATTGTTGGCAGCTTATTCTTCAAAGGATATAAGTCAGATGAATTTGAATGTTATATCTATATATGGTAGTGAGGATAAGGTTTTATCTTTAAAGAAATATGAAAAATATAAATCTTATTTGCCTGATAATTATAAGGAATATATTATAGAGGGTGGTTGTCATTCTTATTTTGGAAGTTATGGTATTCAAGATGGTGACGGTAAGCCTACAATAAGCAATCAAAAGCAAATTGAGGAAACAGTTTCTTTTATTGTTGAAAATATGTATTAAAAAGTGTAAGCGTTTTAAAAAATTATATAGTTATTTTTATGAGAATTTGTTATAATGATTTTAGAGGTGACTAGAGAAATGAATTATGAAGAAAAATATCAAAAATGGATCAGCAAAGAAGATTTAGATCCTACATTAAAAGCAGAATTATTAAGTATGGATGAAACAGCTAAGGAAGATGCTTTCTATACTGATGTTGAATTTGGAACTGCTGGTATGAGAGGTATATTAGGAGCAGGAACTAACCGTTTGAATATTTATGTTATTCAAAAAGCAAATGTTGGTTTTGCGAAATATATTGCTTCTTACCTGAAGGAAAAGAAAGAGGAGTTGCGATTGGATATGATAATAGAAATATGTCTTATCAATTTGCGATTGAGAGTGCAAAGGTTTTAGCTACTTATGGTATTAAATCATATATATTTGAAGCTTTAAGACCTACTCCTGAATTATCTTTTGCTGTACGTTATTTAAAATGTGCAGGTGGTATTATGATTACTGCATCTCATAATCCTAGAGAATATAATGGTTATAAGGTTTATGATGATACAGGATGTCAGTTATTACCTGAAGCTGCTGATCAAGTAGTAAAATATGTTAATGAAGTTGAAGATGAATTAAATATTAAAGTTATTAGTGATGAAGAAGCTTATCCATATATGACATGGATTGGTGAAGAAGTAGATGCTGCTTATTATGAAGCAGTTAAAGGAATTGAAGTAAATCCTGGTATGGATAAGAGCAATTTCAAGATTGTTTTCTCTCCTCAACATGGTACTGCTAATGTTCCAGTTAGAACTGTATTAAAAGATTTAGGATATGATGTTGTTCCTGTACTTGCACAATGTTGTCCAGATCCAAATTATACAAATACAAAATCTCCTAATCCAGAAGTTGAAGTTGCATATGAATTAGCTATTAAAAAGGCTAAAGAAGTGGATGCTGATGTAGTTGTTATTACAGATCCTGATGGAGATAGATTGGGTGTTGTTGCTAAACATAATGGTGAATATGTATTAATGAGTGGAAACCAAAGTGCTGCTGTATATCTTGAATATATTTTAAGTCAGATGAAAGAAAAAGGAACTTTACCATCAAATGCTGTTATGTATAATACTATTGTTACTTCTGATTTAGGTGAGTTAGTAGCAAGACATTATGGTTGTGATGTTGAAAAAACATTAACTGGATTTAAGTTCATTGGTGATAAGATTCGTAAATATGAAGCTACTCAAGAAAAAGTATTTGTATTTGGATATGAAGAATCATATGGATGCGTTATTAAAGACTTTGTAAGAGATAAAGATGCTGTTCAAGCTGTATTAACTGCTGCTGAATGTGGAAATTATTATAAAAAACAAGGGAAAGATTTAATTGATGTATTAAATGAATTATATGAAAGACATGGTGCATTTAAAGAAAGCCAAATCGCAATTTCTAAAGCTGGTGCTGCTGGAAATGCAAGAATTAAAGAAATTATGTCTAACTTAAGAGCTGATGCTCCTAAAGCTATTGGTGGAGTTCCAGTTGTTTCTAGTGAAGATTATCAAACTTCAGTTAAGGTATCTAATGGAGTAGAATCTGCTATTGATTTACTAAAATCTAATGTATTAAAATATTATTTAGAAGATGGTTCTTGGATTGCTGCTAGACCTTCTGGTACTGAACCAAAAATTAAGTTCTATTTCTCAATTAAAGGTGCTACAGTAGATGAAGCTGCTGCTAAGACAGAAGTATTCCAAAAAGATATGATGAATATTGTTGGTGAATAATAACTCGAATGAAAAAACGTTGATTTAATCAACGTTTTTTTAAATGATTTTGAAATAAGGTGCTTATAAGGTGCTTATTTTTTTGTTATTAATAAATGGATTAAGATTTAAGTTTGTTAAAATCCTAAATTTCACTGAAGATTGAACTCGATTAATTGTGCAACTTTTTGTTTTTGTGATTTTAATACATCAACATAAATATCTGCTGTTGTCTGTATATCACCATGTCCTAAATGTGAAGAAACAATTTTTAAATCAACACCATTTAACAATAGCAATGTAGCATTAGCATGTCTTAACGAATGAATTGTAATATATTCATAATCAGTATTTTTAGCTATTTTTGTTAATCTTTTACCTATACTGTTTCTATGAATATAATTACTTG
>CAZWZD010000220.1:0-3650 GCA_964638235.1 uncultured Erysipelotrichales bacterium | reverse complement strand
GATCCATTTTTCATATTATGACCATATATAGTAGTATTTACATCTTTTAAATCTTTACTATTGTTAGCTTCAATAAACAATGATCCAGCATAATTGTAATTATGATCTATATCACTTCTTAAATATGTATCATTTGTTTCGCCTTTTAATATTGCTTCATTAATATTTGTATCAGGTATATATAACCAGCCTACAACATCAGCATTTCTTTCAAGTAAACTTTCAAAATCTATTTTCATATCTAATGGATTAAATGATTCTATCGTTGCTGTCTGATCAACATATTCTTCAACCATTGATGATGTATCTTTATCTATTTTATAATAAGTATAGAATATTTTTCCTAATTGAAAAGCAGAGTAAGCAAATACACATAAACAAATAACTATTATTAATCTACGAATAATCTTCATTATACATTAAACTTAAAGAACATGATATCTCCATCACATCCTATATATTGTTTCCCTTCTTGTCTAACTTTACCCGCTTCTTTTAAAGCATGTTCGCTTCCATATTCCATTAAATCATCATAGCTATATGTTTCTGCTTTAATAAAACCTCTTTGAAAATCGGTATGAATAATTCCAGCCATTTCAGGAGCTAACATTCCTTCTTTAAATGTCCATGCACGACATTCATCCTTTCCTACTGTAAAGAATGTTTTTAGTCCTAATAAAGCATATGCTTCTTTAATAAGCTTATCTAATCCACTTTCTTCAATACCTAAATCTTCTAAAAACATAGCTTTATCTTCATCATCTAATCCAACTAATTCACTTTCAATTTTTGCACAAATAGGTACAACTCCACTTCCCTCTTTTTGAGCATATTCTTTTAATACTACATAATGAGGATTGCTTTCTGGCTCATCTAAATCTTCTTCACCAAGATTTGCTACATAAATCAAAGGTTTTATTGTTAATAGATTCCACTGTTTTACATAAACCATTTCTTCTTTATTAAATGACATGCTTCTTGCAGGTTTGCCTGCTTCTAAAGTTTCTTTTAATGGTATAAGGATTGCTAATTCTTCTTTGCTTTCTTTATCTCCAGATTTTGCTTTTTTCTCTATCTTTCCAATTCTTTTTTCTACTGTATCTAAATCTGCAAATATTAATTCTAAATTTATTGTTTCAATATCTCTAATTGGATCAACATCACCATCAACATGAGTAATATCTTTATCTCTAAAACAACGTACTACTTCACAAATAGCATCAGTTTCTCTAATGTTTGCTAAAAATTTATTACCTAATCCTTCTCCTTTACTTGCTCCTTTTACTAATCCAGCTATATCTGTAAATTCAAAAGTTGTATGTATAGTTTTCTTAGGTTCAAAAATCCTAGTTAATTCGTCTAATCTATGATCAGGAACTTCTACAACACCTACATTTGGATCAATCGTTGCAAATGGGTAATTCGCAGCTTCAACCTGTGCATTTGTAATTGCATTAAATAATGTTGATTTTCCAACATTTGGTAAACCTACAATACCAGCAGTTAATGCCATATTATCACTCCTTCTTTATTACTATTTCATTTTATACAAAAACATCATAAAATGCAATTGTTATCTTACTGCACCAAATAAATTTAATAATACACAACCAACAATAATAAAAACAATTCCTATTATCCCTGTTATTGTTAATTTCTGTCCAAACAAAACAGCAGAAATAATAGATGTTATCACTATTCCTACAGCACTCCATAAAGCATAAGCAACTCCTAAATTTAAATTATTCAATGCTTTAGAAAATGAGAAAAAACATAAAAAATAGATAAATAAACAGCCAATAGTAGGCACTAACTTTGTAAAACCTTCTGAATATTTTAATAGTGTTGTAGCTATTAATTCTAATATAATTGCTATTGCTAATAATAAATAATGCATAATCTCCTCCATAATCATTTATTCCATAATATCTATTTTTTTGTTATAATTCAATAAAAAGAAGGTGATTTCATGGAACAATTTTATAATTCATTTTTAAATAAAATACATTCAAACAACTTATTAAAAACAATTATTGTATTTATATCTAAATACTTACCATACATTTCTTTTTTACTTTATCCTTGTATTTTATTATACTTATTTTTTACTCATAATAGTTTATTACTATCTACATTGTTAAGACCTCTATCAGCCTTTATATTTGTAACTATCATAAGAAAGATAATCAATCGCAAAAGACCTTATGAATCAATGAATATTCAACCATTAATTCAACATAAATCTGGTGAATCATTGCCCAGCAGACACGCTTTAAGTGCGATGATTATTGCATTTGTGTGTATTGATATTAACATATATTTAGGCATAATGATGTTTGTACTTGCTGTTATTATATGTTTAAGTAGAATTATTGCAGGGGTTCATTATATCAGTGATGTTATAGTTGCAATTATTATTGCTGTTATATTCTATCTACTTTAACACTTTTATTGCACTAGTTTTTAATCATAAAAGAAAAATATGTTAGCTAACCTATCAAATCTTTGTTGTTTGTCAATCCATTTTGAAGAAAATGAGGTTACTAGAAATAATTTCGTTTTCTTGAAGAAAGATTGATTGTCTAGTATAATATAACAAAAGAAGGTGAAATCATGAGAACAGTAGCAATCGGATTAGATCAAATCAAAGAAATCATTGAAAAGAATTACTTATATGTAGATAAAACTCTATTTATAAAAGAATGGTATGAAGCTGGTGATAAAGTTACTCTTATCACAAGACCTAGGAGATTTGGAAAGACATTAACAATGGATATGATGAATGAATTCTTTTCTGTTCATCATAAAGATTCACATGTTTTTGATAACTTAAATATTTTCAAATATGAAGAATATAGAGAATTACAGGGAACTTATCCTGTTATCAGTTTATCATTCGCAAAAGTCAAACAAACTTCTTATCAGGAAGTATTGCAGAAAATTAAAAGTATAGTTATAAATTTATATAGACAATATCATTATATTATTGAAAGTGATGTTTTTGAAGATTATGAAAAAGAAGAGTATAAATCATACTGTCAAAGGCAATCTGATTTAGATTTACAAGATTCAATCAATACTTTATGTAATTATTTAAGCAAATACTATCACCAAAAAGTCATTATATTACTTGATGAATATGATACACCAATCGTTGAAGCCTACAATGAAAGATATTATGATGAAATAATGAAATTCATGAGATCATTTTTCAACTCCACATTTAAAGACAACAGAAATATGTACAGAGCTATTCTTACAGGAATTACAAGAGTATCTAAGGAATCACTGTTCTCAGATTTCAATAATCCTAAAATATGTGGAATGCTTAATGATAGATATAGCGAATATTTTGGATTTACAGAACAGGAAGTATTTGAGCTTCTAGATGAGTATGGACTAAGCAATCAAAAAGAGGAAGTTAAATACTGGTACGATGGTTTTACTGTAGGAAACCAGAAAAACATCTATAATCCATGGTCAATACTGAATTATCTTGATACAAAAGTTATAGATTCCTACTGGACACATACTAGCAGCAATATTCTTTTCAATAAACTGATTCAGCATGGGAGTCCAACAGTCAAGATGAACTTTGAAAGACTATTAAATGGAGGAACAATTAAAGCTGAAATAGATGAACAGATTAC
>CAZWZD010000219.1:0-3750 GCA_964638235.1 uncultured Erysipelotrichales bacterium | reverse complement strand
AGAGGTAGTGAAACAAAGAACTTTTGACACTACCATAATATGATTAAGGAGAGAAAATATGATTTTAGATGAGAACTTTGAATTATATAATGGTGTTAAAATTCCTAAATTAGGACTAGGAACATGGTTTATAGATGATGATGTGGCAGCTAAAGCAGTATGTGAGGCAGTAAATATTGGTTATCGTCATATAGATACAGCTCAAGCTTATAACAATGAGCATGGAGTTGGAGAAGGTATTTTAAATTGTGGATTAAAACGTGAAGAGATTTTTGTAACAACGAAATTAGCTGCTGAAATAAAAACTTATGATGAAGCAGTAGTATCTATAGAAAAATCATTGCAAACAATGGGATTGGATTATATTGATTTAATGTTAATTCATAGTCCTGAACCATGGGATGATTTTAGAGGTGGTAATTATGATGAAGGAAATAGGGAAGCATGGCGTGCTTTAGAAGATGCTTATAAGAATGGGAAATTGCGTGCTATTGGTGTTTCAAATTTTAAAGAAAATGATTTAGAAAATATTTTATCTAACTGTACTATTAAGCCAATGGTTAATCAATTATTAGTACATATTAGTAATACTCCTGATAGTTTAATAGAATATTGTCAAAATCATAACATTCTAGTTGAAGGATATTCACCAATCGCTCATGGTAAAATATTAGATAATAAACAAATTATAGACATAGCAAATAAATACAATGTTACTGTTGCTCAATTATGTTTGAGATTTGATTTACAACTTGGTATTTTACCTTTACCTAAAACAGCAAATCCTCAACATATGAAAGAAAATGCTGATATTGATTTTGAGATTTCTTTAGAAGATATGGAAATATTAAAAAATATTGAAAAAATTAAAGATTATGGAGAGTTTAGTTATTTTCCTGTGTTTAGTGGTAAATAATTGATAATTAATTTCATTTTTATTATACTTGATATATGGAGGTATAGTATGTATTTAGAAATGATAAATGAACCTAATGATTTAAAAAAGTTAGATATTGAAGAATTAAATGTATTGGCTGATGAAATGCGAGAAGCTTTGTTTCATAGATTAACTAAAAAAGGAGGACATTTTGGACCAAATTTTGGAATCGTTGAAGCAACGATAGCTTTGCATTATGTATTTAACTCACCAATAGATAAGATTGTTTATGATGTTTCTCATCAAAGTTACTGTCATAAAATATTAACTGGAAGAAAAGAAGCTTATTTAGATGAAAACCATTTTCAGGATGTATCAGGATATACGAATCCAAATGAAAGTGAACATGATTTCTTTAATGTAGGACATACATCTACTTCTGTTTCTTTAGCTGCTGGTTTAGCAAAGGCTAGAGATTTAAAGGGAGATCACGAAAATATCATAGCTGTTATTGGTGATGGTTCTTTAAGTGGTGGAGAAGCTTTAGAAGGATTAGATTTTGCTGGAGAAATGGATAGTAATTTTATTATTGTTGTTAATGATAATGAAATGTCAATTGCAGAAAATCATGGTGGTATATATAAAAATTTAAAAGTATTAAGAGATAGTGATGGAAAGAGTCCATGTAATTTGTTTAAAGCAATGGGACTAGATTATGTATATGTTAGTGATGGAAATGATATTCAATCATTAATCAATGCTTTTAGGAAGGTTAAAGATATTGATCATCCAGTTGTTGTTCATATTCATACATTAAAAGGTAAAGGATATGAAATTGCTGAAAAAGATAAAGAATCTTGGCATTGGTGTTCACCATTTGAAAGAAATGTTATTAAAAAAGTTTCACAGGTTAAAGAAAGCTACGCTTCAATAACATGTAATTATTTATTAGATAAGATGAAAAAAGATCCAACAGTAACAACAATAGTTGCTGCTGTACCAACCAATATCGGTTTTACAAAAGATAAAAGAATGGCAGCAGGCAAACAGTTCATAGATGTTGGGATTGCTGAAGAACATGCAGTTGCTTTAGCAAGTGGAATTGCTAAAAATGGTGGAAAGCCAGTTTTTGCAACTCATTCAAGTTTTATTCAAAGAACATATGATCAATTACAGCAAGACTTATGTATTAATAAAAATCCAGCAACTTTATTAATAAATACAGCATCTGTCTATGGAATGAATGATGTTACTCATTTAGGAATTTTTGATATACCATTAATTTCAAATATTCCAAATATGGTTTATTTAGCACCAACAAATAAACAAGAATATCTTGCAATGTTAGATTGGAGTATTGAACAAAATGATTATCCAGTAGCAATCCGTATTCCTTGCAATGGAGTTGTTGAAGATTTAAGGACTGCTGATAAAGATTATAGTGAACTAAATAAGTATAAAGTTGAAAAAGAAGGAACCACAATAGCAATATTTGCTTTAGGTGACTTTTATCAATTAGGTGAACAACTATTTCTAGCAATCTATGAAAAGATAGGTGTACAGCCAACACTTATTAATCCACGCTATATAAGTGGAATAGATAAAGATTTACTAGAACAATTGAAAGAAAATCATCAGACAATCATTACTTTAGAAGATGGAATATTGGAAGGTGGATTTGGTCAAAAAATTGCTAGTTTTTATGGTGATAGTGATATTAAAGTTTATAATTATGGATTAGCAAAAGAATTTATCGATAGATATGATGTTGATGAAATATTAGAAGAAAATCATCTTACAATTCCACAAATTTTAAAAGAAGCAATCTAAAAAAAGATTGCTTTTATAATGTAACTTTATATTTGCTTTTAAAATCCATATTTTGTTGATAATGCCTATTAAAATAACATGAAAATAATACATCTAATAGATATTGTAATGAAATTCTTGAAGTAAAAGAAGCAATTTTTTGATTAAGGCTTTCATATGGGCAGAAAAATAGATGATAAGTAGCATATAAAAATAATTCATTTGGAAATGTTGATGAAATAAGAACTATTTTTACTTGCTGCTTCTTTAACTCTTTTATAATATCTAATATAGCAGTTCCACGATTAGCATAAGAAATAATAATAGCTACATCATCTTTGTTTAAAGAAACTGCTGATAAATACTGATAATAAGGAACACTTTCTACTTCAATATGCTTTCCAATTTCTTTCATATTTAATTGGAAATTATATGCTATATTAATATTTCCAGAAGTTGGCAGCATAATGATACGTTTTGCTTTATCCAATGATTGAACAACTTTTAACATAATATCTAAATCTAAAAGATTTTTAGTAGAAGCAATAGTTTGATGATATAAAGAAGCCATTTTGGTAGCAATTTGATAATGCGTGTCACTCTCTAAAAAAGGATAATTGTAATCTGTTTGACTTTGTTCATCTTGATATTCAGCAAGTTGACTTGAAACAAGAATCTTAAGATGAGAAAATCCTTCTAATTCTAGTTTATCTAAAAATCTATATATTGTTGATGTTGATACATAGCATTTGTCTGCTAATGATTTAATATCTAGATTACTGAGTTCTTGAGGATATTCAAGAATATAATTGGCTACGACTCTTTGAGAAGGTTCTTTCTTGCTTTAGGGTAAACATGAAAAAGAGATTTCTTATTCTACTGATAAATGTAGTATTTTTTTTGAAACCTCTTATGTTTAATTACCCATTATTGACTAAGAACCTTTGAGAATTAGTAAAGTCTTTTTGTTGTTTTATTTTTGAAAATATATTCATACTCTCACCTCGCAATTATTGTACTAAACCGCTTCGCGGTAGTACAGTTCTTTCCATATATTTTCTTTG
>CAZWZD010000218.1:0-3752 GCA_964638235.1 uncultured Erysipelotrichales bacterium | reverse complement strand
GGGTTTTTTTTCAAAAAAGAAGAAAATTGATTATGATGTTGTTTTTAAGGAAAAGTATAAATATGTGAATAAGGTTTCAATAGAGGCTCATAATGAGTTGGATTATGTTATTAAACAATCACTTTGGGAAAATGTTGTGGCTGGTTATCAGGAATTAATTGAACTTATTAATCAAGGGGCTAATCAGGATAAACAATATTTTATGTCTTTATTAAAGAATGCTGAAAAAGAATTAGAAACGGTGAAAAAAATCAATGAAAGTGTATAATCTTAAAATAGCAGATGTATTTTTAGAACTTTTAGAAGAAAATGATCAAACTCTTATTTCTGATATTGATGATTTTGAAGAGAAAATTAATACAAAGGCTCCTTATATGTTAGATGAGTGCTATTTGATTGTAAAATCAGTAAGGTGTGGTATTTATGATATGTTATTATTTGTAAGAAATATGGATACAAAGGCACTAATTGATTTATTGATGAAAAATGATAACTTTAAAAAAGATGAAGCTGTATTTATTATAGGAGTTATGAGTAAAGTATTGAATAACACTCTTGTTCATATGAAGATTTTAAATTTTGATGATGTTAAAGATAGAATTTTGCAAGGACAATCTTTATTTCAAATGAAGATGATTGCTTTAGCTTATTTTGATGGTGAAGGGGTTCCTCAGGATTATGAAGAAGCATATAAAATATTTACTTATCTATATGAAAAAGGTGATTATGAAGTTTTTGGATATTTAGGATATATGCTTGAAAATGGCTTAGGAGTTGAGGAAGATATTCAGAAAGCTATTGATTTCTATGAAAGAGGAGTTTTAAATCAAGATGATAGATGTTTATATCATTTAGGAATGTGTTATCTTAAAGGTAAGGGATGCACTAAAGATGTATCGATAGCTAAACTTTATCTTAGTCAAAGTAATGATATTGAAGCGATTATGCAGTTAGCTAAAATTTATGAAGATGAGGGATTGGCTGGAGAAGCTTTCCATTGTTATTTTAAAGCGGCTAGAAGATATAACATTGATGCAATGTATAAAACTGGTATGGCTTATTTTGATGGGAATGGAATTAAAAGGAATATAAGTGGAGCTATGAGGTTTTTAGTTGAATCTGCTTATTTGATGCAAAAGGATTCAATCTGTCAGGTAGGTTATATGTTAGTAAAGGGAATAGGTTTTGATAAAGATGTTTCTAAAGGTTTGGATTTTATAAGGTATTCAGCAAATATGGGTTGTATGAATGCATATGTTTTATTAGCAAAATTTTATGAATTTGGACAGTATGTTGATAAAGATATTCAATTATCTATACATTACTATCAAAAAGCAATAGAGATTAATGAAGATGTATCTTTAAAAAATAAAGTTGTGAGGATGCAGGAAGATGAAAGTTTATAAAAAGAGTGATAAAATTTCATATACATTAGGTGTCTTTCCTACTATTGAATTGCTAAAAAATAAAATAGAATATGTTCAAAGAGTTATTGTACATACATCTATTGAGAAAAATAGTGGCTATCCGCTTATAAAAGAACTATGTAAGAATAATCATATTCCTATTGATATAAGTGATAAGACAATAAATAAACTTTCAATAAAAGGAAATTGTTTTGCGATAGGTGTTTTTAAGAAATATACTCAAACTATTAATGATGATCATCATGTTGTATTAGTTAATCCTATGGATATGGGAAATATGGGTACAATAATGAGAACAATGCTTGGTTTTCAATATATGAATTTAGTTATTATTAAACCAGCAGTTGATGTTTTTGATCCAAAAGTTATAAGAGCTTCCATGGGAGCAATATTTCATTTAAATGTTGTTTATTATAATTCTTTTGAAGATTATTATAATGAATACAAACATCATGAATTTTATCCTTTAATGTTAAAAGGAGCTACTAATATTCATAAGATTTCTACTAATCATATACATTCATTAATATTTGGAAATGAGAGCAGCGGTTTAGATGATGAATATTTAAAATATGGGAAAAGTGTATTTATACCACATAGTGATACAATTGATTCATTAAATTTATCAATGGCACTAGGTTTAACTTTATTTCACTTTTCTGCTAAGAATTTTAAAGAACAAAGTGTATTAAAAGAGGGTATATAGAATTAAAGAAGAAATTTTGGGGAATTTGATTAGTTAACTAATTGAATGTGCTGTTTATGGGAAGAAGAAAATTTAAGAAGAAAAAGCGAATAAAAATTGCTGAAACAGAAAGATTTATAGTATCTTTATGGCAAAACAATGATGAGTATTATGCTTATTTATTATGGGGAAATCCTACAATTACAAAGCTTTTGACACAATTTGTGTTTATTAAAGAAAAGATAGATAGACGTGTAGAATTAGAGACAATATATTATGAGAGATCCAAAGTGTGTTATTTTCCAGTGTTTCTAAAGGAAAATAATATGTTTATTGGTGTATGTGGCTTGCATTACAATAACAAGCAATACGAGTTTGGAATACAGTTACTGCCTAATAACTGGAATGTAGAATATGGACAAGAAGTAGCTCAAGCAGTTATCGATTATGCTTTTAATGAACTGCAGGTAGAATATATGATAGCAGGTAGAAATCCTGATGACGAATTTGCAGGAAATGTTTATACAGAGTTGGGATTTGAAAGGATAAGAGATCATTATTGGGCACCAACGGGTAAAGTTCATTATACTTATTTATTAAAAAAATAAAAAATCTATAAAAAAGCTTATAAAATCTAAGTTCACTGATTTTAATTATTTTCATGAATAAAGATATATGCCACTTACTGTATTAGATGGAATAATTTCTGAACAAATATAGTGATAATTAAAAAAAGAAGTTTTGGGGAGTTTAATTGGTTTAACTAATTAAATGTGTTGTTTATGAGAAGAAGAAGAGTTAAAAAAAGAAAGAGAATAAAAGTCATTGAAACAGAAAGATTTATAGTATCTACATGGCAAAATCAAGATGAGTATTATGCTTATATATTATGGGGTAATCCTATAATTACAAAGCTATTAACACAGTTTGTGTTTATCAAAGAAGAGATAGATAGACGTGTAGAGTTAGAGAAAACATATTATGAGAAATCTAAGGTATGTTATTTTCCGATATTCTTAAAAGAAAATAGTATGTTTATAGGCGTATGTGGCTTGCATTACAATAATAAGCAATATGAGTTTGGAATAGAATTATTGCCTGAAAAGTGGAATGTAGAATATGGACAAGAAGTAGCTCAAGCGATTATCGATTATGCTTTTAATGAACTAGATATAGAATATATGATAGCTGGAAGAAACCCTGATGATGAATTTGCAGGAGATGTTTATGCCAAGTTAGGATTTGAAAGAATAAGGGATCATTATTGGGCACCAACAGGTAAAGTTCACTATACTTATTTGCTTAAAAAATGAAAAAATCTAGGGAACTATGGAAAAAGTATTCGAATTTTACAGTAAAAAAGTAAAACTTAGAATCATAATTTAATTAAAAAGACAATACATGTCAGTACATACTGAAAATATTGTCTTTTTTTGCTGATTATATTATTTTTTCTATTTTGTTGCAGCTTCTTTTATAAATACGTTTTTCTTTTCAAAAGTAAAACTATATTTATAGATGTTTTTAACACCTCTCATCTTTAAGTCTGTTTCATATTTCTTTTCTTCTATCTGTTTTAACGCTGCATCTACTGCTGTTTCTAATGTTTCTTTTCGCATATGATTGACAACCTTAAATTC
>CAZWZD010000217.1:0-3752 GCA_964638235.1 uncultured Erysipelotrichales bacterium | reverse complement strand
AATAAACGATTTCTCATTTATTAGATCCATAATAATAAACAATCTTTCTTTAGACAACATTCTGATCTCTCCTTTAATATTCTACCCTCCTATTTTAACATAAATATCATGTTTAATTCCATAATTAATATATTCTTCTAAAACATTCTTTTCCATCATTTTTAACTCTTTAAACTGATAATCTTTATGCATCTGTTCCCATTTATTTTTACCTAAAGAATGATATGGCAGCAAATTAACTTCTTTTATTCCTAGCTGACTTGCATAATCAATGATACTTTCTAATGTTTCTTTAGAATAATTAAAATAAGGAATAACGGGAACACGAACAATGACCTTATCAGGACAATTATGAGCTAAGTACTCTAAATTACTAAATATCAAATCACTATTACCACCTGTAATATCACTTAATTTCTGATGATCAATATGCTTAATATCAAACAGAAATAAATCTATATATGGCAGTGTTTCTTTCAAATAATCCAATTTATAATTTCCAGTTGTTTCAACTGCTGTAGAAATATTATTCTTCTTTAACTTTTTAACAAGCTTTAATATAGATTGAAATTGAAAAAATGGTTCTCCTCCAGAAATCGTTACTCCACCACCACTGTTATCATAATAATCTCTATCTTTTAATACTTCAGCAACAATATCATCAATCAACATATCTTTTCCAGCAAACTTTATTGCCTGATGAAAACATGACTGAACACATTTTTCACAATGAATGCATTGAGAAGCATCATATATAAATTCATTATCGAAATTAATAGCTTTATTAGGACATATCAAAAAGCATTTCTTACATTTAACACATTTTCTTTTATCATACATCATAGTTGGTTTCAATGACCAGCTTTCAGGATTTGCACACCAAGGGCAATGAAGAGAGCAGCCTTTCAAAAAGATTGCTGTTCTAATACCTGGTCCATCATGAGTCGCAAATTTTTCAATATTAAAGACTTTAATCATATAACTCTCTACTCAATAATTCCGCTTGAATATCAGGTGTTAAATTAACAAATACAGCACTATAACCAGCTACACGTACAATTAAATCAGGATAATTTTCAGGATGTTTTTGAGCATCTTCCAATACCCCATGATCAACACAAGTAACCATTAACTGACATCCACCCTTTTTAAAGTATGTGTCAAATAGAATTTTTACTTTTTCCTTGTCATCATGCATCATTCTAGGAGTGAATTTCATATTCTGTACACTTCCTCCATGATATTTTGCTTTAAACTTTGCAAGTGAATTTAAACAGGCAGTTGGTCCACTTTTAGCCGCTCCTCCTTGAGGATTATTAGCCGGATTCATAAAAACACCTTTATTTCTGCCATCTAACGATGCATCTGTTTCATGTCCCCAATCTGTATTTGTCTGATTATTAGAAATAACAATTAAATAATAACCCATATTATTATCAATACCAAGCTGTCTTATCCCTCTAGCTACATATTCATATAAATCATTAGCTAACTCATCACACTCATAATGATCATTACCATATTTAGGAACATTTAAAATATCTCTTTGGATATCTTCATATCCAACATAATTATGAAGTGCAGCTTCATTCAATTGTTCTAATGTATATTTATGTTCATCATAAACTAACGTTTTAATTGCATATAAAGCATCTGATGAATTAATATTTCCATAAGTTTCATTGGTACCTCCTAAGATTTCTACTCCACCATCTAATAAAGCCTTTCCTCGCAAAATACAATCATCCATTAATATTGATGTAAACAAGAAAGATACCTCTTTATTCATAACTTCATAACTATACATTTGTGCTTTTACACTTAATTCAAAATAATAATCTAATAATTCTTTATACTGATTATAAAAATCATCAAATGTTTTCATTTCACTCAATGGTATTACTTTAACACTACCAGCTTTATAAATATGATCCATAGGATCATACCCTTCATTTAAAGCTAACTGCATAATCTTTACTAAATTTAATAAAGTATTAGGTGTACCAACACTCTTCCCTTGAATAACAAATTCACCACAGCCAAATGGAATATATTGTTCAGCAGTTTTTCTATCCACCCTCATCGCATATTCAACAGCAGGAATATTAACCTCATCATTATATAATGTAGGATAAGTAGCTCCTGAAGCAATACATTCATAAGCCATATCTTTAATATCATCAGGTGTATTTTCATACAAACGCAATGTAAATTGTGGTTCAACATATCTAGTATCTTTACAAACTTTTAAACAAATTCTAGTAAACATATCACAAGCTTCTTCATTATCTCTACCAGCTCCACCAACAATAATACGACCATTAACAGTAGTACGTCTATTTTCAATCATCAGCCATAATGATTTTATATAATTATAAGCATCTTCTTCACTTATAACATTATGATCAATATCATTCTTTAAATATGGTCCAAGAACTATATCCATTCTTCCATAATTAATCACCCCAGCACATAAAGCATATATCCAAAATAACTGTAATGCCTGATGGAAAGTCTGAGGTTTATTTTCTTGAATATAATCTAAATCAGCATATATTAACGTTAATTCATCAAATCTTTTGACATTCTTTGTTTTTTCTTTAGCTTCTAATACTAACTCTTTCTGCCTTTCAATAACATCTTTTAACAATTTCATTGCATCAATAGAAGCTTTAATAAACTCATTCTGTGTTTGCTTTTTTAGTAAATCAATAATTCCATTAATACCCAATTTCATTAACTTTTGATAATCCAGCATCATTCCAGATAATCTAGCAGTAGCCATAAAAGGATACTTACAGTCAATAAAACGTCCTGTTGTTGTTTCGTTTAAAACTTCCTGACAATACAATGCTTTCACATCATGATCTTGCCAAAAATCATATAATGCATCTACTCTAGCTTTCTGTTCTTTTGTTTCTAGTAACTCTTTAAATTCTCTAAGTTTATGAAACACACAATAATGTCCTACCCCACCAACACTCGTTACACAACCAAAGCCAATAGGCAAGAAATCTAATCTACCTGCAATCAAATCAGTATCTTCAATCGTTCTAAATAATACAGGATAGATTGTTTTTAAACAATTAATTTCTCTTCTTGCTTTATCTTCTCCTTCACTATCCTTATATGCCTGAGTATAAGCTTCCATAATTTCTAATTGTTCTAATGGTGATTTCTCACAAGGAATTTTAATACTTACTTCGCAATTCTGTACTCCATCTATATTAATTTTAGCCATTATTTATTCTCCTTTATCCTTATTTTATAACCTACTTATTAAAGAATGAAATATTTTTACATTTATAATCTAACATAAGGCATACAAAATGTCAATGAATTTTATTCATTTTAATTCAAAATAATTCATTTTAATTCATTTTAATTTAGATAAACATTTCACTATCCTCACTACTTATCTTTTCTTGCAATTTTCTATGAAATAAAAAAAACAATGGCAATCCAATTCCATTGTCTTTTACCATTTTAACTGTTTTCTATTAATTCTTTGATTTCTTCAATTGTTTGAAGTTCAAAAATCTTTTCTTTAATTTTCTGCAAAGATGAAAGTGAAAGTTCTTTTAGTGCTTCTTCTATGTTTTCATGAAAACGAGATTGTACGTAACTCGTTATCATTTCAGTGATAGCTTTTGATTCTCCTTCAGCTATTCCGATATCAATGCCTTCTGATAAGCCGTCAGCTTTTCCTTTAGAATATCCTATTCCTTCAAATTCCTTTTCTCTGCTTCTTT
>CAZWZD010000216.1:0-3781 GCA_964638235.1 uncultured Erysipelotrichales bacterium | reverse complement strand
CATTAAGAGAAGATTTAAGAACAAGGTATGCAATAGCACAGGCGAAAGATGATGGAAAGAAAGAAGGAAAAGAGAAAACGCTTTTAGATAGCATTAATAATTTAATGGAAACGATGAATTTAACTGCAAAGCAAGCGATGGATGCTTTAAAAATACCATCGAATGAGCAATCTAAATATCAGCGTAGAATATAAATTTTATAGCTTTTTTAGATTATAAACACTGGAGGAAAAGATGAAATACAGAGAAGTAGATATTATTGATTTATTAGAAAGTATATTGCAAGAAAAATACATTCCCGAATTTGATTTTCTATTAAAAAGTTATAAAGAAGAAAATACTTTATTCAAACGTACAATACTTACCATCAGAATTAACAATAGTGAAGAAATCCATATTGTAAAAAATATCTCAATTACAAGTTAAAAGAAGGGATTAATTTCCCTTCTATATTTTTCCAATAGTTGCGACCATAATAGCTTTTATTGTATGCATTCTATTTTCTGCTTCATCAAAAACAACAGAATTCTTTGATCTAAAAACTTCATCTTCAACTTCTCTAATATCAATTCCCTGTTCTTTTTTCATAGCAGCGACTTCTGTTTCAAAATCATGGAAAGATGGTAAACAATGCATAAATAATGTTGTATCTTTACCAGTTTTTTTCATCATATCTACAGTTACTTTATAAGGTGACAGCATTTGTACTCTTGGCTTATATAGACTTTCATCTTCACCCATACTCACCCAAATATCAGTATAAATAACATCAGCATCTTTTACAGCTTCATCTACATCATGATAAATTTCAAACTTTCCACCTGATTTTTCTGCTTCTTTTTGACAATATGCAATAACTTCTGGATCCATTTTTAATTCTTCAGGTCCTAAAGCAACAAAATGCATTCCCATCTTAGCAGCTCCGTACATTAAACCATAACAAACATTATTTCTAATATCACCAGTAAATACAAATTTCACTTCATTTAAAGGTTTATCTAAATGTTCTTCAATTGTAAGAAAATCTGCCAATGTCTGAGTTGGATGATCAACATCAGTTAAACCATTCCATACTGGAACTCCTGAAAATTTAGCTAAATCCTCAACAGTTTCCTGTTTAAATCCTCTAAATTCAATACCATCATACATCCTACCAAGTACTTTTGCAGTATCTTCAATAGATTCTTTTTTACCCATTTGAGAATTACTTAAAAACGTAACATGTCCACCCTCATCTAAAGCTGCAACTTCAAAAGAACAGCGAGTACGAGTAGATGTTTTTTCAAATAGTAAAACAATATTCTTTCCTACTAAACGATTACCAATCTTACCTTCTTTTTTTTCTTTCTTTAATTTATGTGCTAAATCTAATAAATATCTAATTTCTTCTTTACTATAATCTTTTAAAGTTAAAAAACTTCTTTGACTCAAATTTACCATTACAAACACTCCTATCTAATAAACATAGTACCAATTCCATCTTCTGATAATAATTCAATTAAAATAGAATGTGGTATTCTTCCATCAATAATAACAGCTTTCTTTACATCTGCTCTTACAGCACTTACACAGCACTCAACTTTTGGTATCATTCCCCCGCTAATAATACCTTTATTCTGCAAACTATTAACTTCATAAACGTGAACCAATGGAAGAAGAGTATTTTCATCATCTTTATCTTCAAGCAATCCTGGAACATCACTTACCAAAATCATATTTTCTGCACCTACTGCACCAGCTATTTGAGCAGCTGCAGTATCAGCATTGATATTATAAGTATTTCCTTCCTTGTCCATTCCAACACTGGCAATAACAGGAATATAACCCTTATCCAACATATCCAAAATAATATTAGAATGAATTTCTTTTATTTGCCCTACATATCCTAAATCATCTTCACTCTCATATTTTTCTGCTTCAATAAGCATATTATCAATACCACTGATACCAGTAGCATTGCCACCCTTTTGCATAATCAATTTAACAAGATCTTTATTAGTTTTACCAGCTAAAACCATTTGAACAATATCAATTGTTTCTTCATCAGTATATCTTAAACCATTAATAAATTTACTTTCCTTACCAATCTTTTTTAAAGTTTGACTTATTTCAGGTCCTCCACCATGAACCAAAATAACTTTAATACCTATTTCAGACAATAAAACAACATCAGTAATCACATTCATCTTTAATTCATCATTAATCATCGCATTACCACCATATTTAATAACTACAATCTTATTATTATATTTTTGAATATATGGCAATGCCTGAGATAGAATCTCAGCTTTAAAAATAGCATTACTTCCCATTTTTCCACCTCTAAGTTCTATAATCTCCATTAATTTTGACATAATCATAAGTCAAATCACAACCCCAAGCAGTTGCATCTTTCTCACCATCATTTAAATCAATTAAAATTTCAATCTCATCTTCACTTAAAACAGTTAAAGCAATATCTTCATCAAAAGGATATCCTCTACCATTTAAACAGACTAAAACTTTTCCTTTACTGCTAGCAAGTTCAACTTTAATCTTATCCACATCTAAATCAGCATCACTATAACCAATAGCACATAAAATACGTCCCCAGTTAGCATCTTTACCAAACATTGCTGCCTTAAACAAAGAACTTGTAATAACCGATTTTGCAACAATTTTAGCATCTTTAACAGTATTTGCATGAGATACTTTACAAGTCAATAGCTTTGTAGCACCTTCACCATCTTTAGCAATGCCTCTTGATAAACACTCACAAATATAATATAAAGCATCCTTAAAAGTCTGATAATATTCATCAACTTGGTCAATTTCCTTATTACCAGCTTTACCATTAGCTAAAACAGATAACATATCATTAGTAGAAGTATCACCATCAACACTCACCATGTTAAAAGTATCATTCACAACTTCAACAATAACTTTCTTTAACATATCTTTACTAATCGCAACATCAGTAGTCACAAAAGCTAACATCGTAGCCATATTAGGATGAATCATTCCACTACCCTTTGCAATCGCTCCAATACGACAAATCTTATGATCCAATTCAAATTCAACTGCATACTCTTTTTGCTTCGTATCAGTTGTCATAATACCAGCACATGCATCACTACTTCCATCATCATTCAATCCATTAACTAATTCACTTATATGAGTTTCAAAAGGAGTTAAAGATAATGGTTGTCCAATAACTCCAGTAGAAGCAATAATAATATCATCAGCACTAATCCTTAATTCATTAGCACATAAATCACACATACCATTCGCAATATCAATACCATCTTCATTGCAAGTATTTGCATTTCCACTATTACATAATATAGCAATAGCTTCATTATTAGAAAGATGATTTTGAGTTACATATATGGGTGCTCCTTTGACTTTATTTTGAGTATAAGTAGAAGCAGCATGACACATAACATCACTCAAAATTAAAGAAAAATCCTTCTTATCTTTATTACGTCTTACACCGCAATGTATACCATTTGCCCTAAAACCTTGAGGAGCACAAACTCCCCCACTAATTTCCTTCATATTTTCACTCCCTTAAAAAGATGGACCAGGTAATTTTAACCCCTTTGTTTCATCTATCCCAAACATCAAATTCATATTTTGAATTGCCTGTCCAGCAGTACCCTTAACCATATTATCAATAGTACTAACTATAATTAAAGTATTTGTTCTAGAATCCATATGCAATGATATATCACAGAAATTTGAATATTTTACATATTTCAAATCAGCAATATCTCCCCTCTTTAAAACCCTAACAAAAACT
>CAZWZD010000215.1:0-3795 GCA_964638235.1 uncultured Erysipelotrichales bacterium | reverse complement strand
TTTGAAGCAACACAAAGCAGAGGTAGTGAAACAAAGAACTTTTGACACTACCAAAATAATATACAGGAGGAAGAAAAATGAAAACATGGTTAATTACAGGATGTAGTAGTGGAATTGGAGCAGGAATTGCAAAGGCAGTATTAAAGAGTGGAGATCAAGCAGTTGTGACTGCAAGAAACAAAGATAAAGTCATGGATATTGTTAAAGATTATCCAGATACTGCTTTAGCTGTATCTTTGGACGTATGTAATAATGATAGTATCAAAAATGCAGTTAAAGAAGCTTATGAAAAATTTGGAACAATTGATGTTTTAGTTAATAATGCAGGATATGGTTATCGTGCAGCAGTTGAAGAAGGAGAAATCGAAGCTGTTCAAACATTATACAATACAAATTTATTTGGGCCTATTGAATTGATTAAAGCAGTATTACCAAAAATGAGAGAACAAAAATCAGGATATATTTTAAATGTGACATCTATTGCAGCTGCAAGATCAGCTATTGGATCAGGTTACTATGCTTCATCAAAAGCAGCTTTAGAATTATTAACAAATGGTTTAATGAAAGAGTTGGCACCACTAGGAATCAAAGCAATGGTCGTACAACCAGGTGCATTTAGAACAAGATTCTATGATGGAGAATCATTACAAGGAACAAAATCAGCAATTGGGGATTATGAGGGAACTGTAGGAAAGACAAGACCAGGAAACTTTGAAAATAAACGTCAACAGGCAGGAGATCCAGACAAGGCAGGAGAAGTGATTGTTAAAGTTGTAAATGGTGATGAACAACCAGAAATCTTAACATTAGGAAAAGCAGCAGTAACTGCAGTAAAATCAACATTAGAAGCAAAAATTGCTGAATTAGATAAATGGGCAGAAGTGTCAGCTTCTTGCGATTATGATGAATAAAGGAGGATATTATGAGAAAAGTAAGACTTGGAAAAACAGATATGTATGTGAATGCTATTGGACTTGGATGTATGGGATTATCACATGCTAGTGGAACTCCTACACCAAAAGACAAGGCAGTTGAAATCTTAAAAAAAGCACATGAAATTGGTTATGATTTTTATGATACAGCAGAATGTTATACTGGAATAAATCCAGATGGAAGTATCAACTATAATGAAGAAATCGTTGGTGAAGCCATTAAAGATTTTAGAAAAGATATTGTACTATGTACAAAATTTGGTGTTACACATAAAGGAGATCATTTAGAGTTTGACAGCTCACCAGAAAGAATCAGATCATCATTGGAAGGATCATTAAAGAAATTACAAACAGATTATATTGATATCTACTATCAACATAGAATTGATCCTAAAGTTGAACCAGAAGTTGTTGCTGGAGTGATGAAAGAATTGATTGAAGAAGGAAAAATCAGAGCATGGGGAATATCAGAAGTTAATGAAGAATATTTAAGAAGAGCCCATGCAGTATGTCCTGTAACAGTTATAGAAAATAGATATTCAATGATGGCAAGATGGCATGAAAACTTAATGCCAGTATGTGAAGAACTAGGGATTACTTATGTAGCCTTTTCACCAATGGCAAATGGCGCATTAACAGGTGCATATCAGTCAAAGAAAGATTTTGGAAATGGAGATCAGGACTTTAGACCAAATATGCCTCAATACAGTGATGAAGGGATCAAAAAAACAAATGAATTGTTAGAAGTTGTTAATAAGATTGGTGAAAAACACCATGCTAATAGCGCACAGATGTCACTAGCATGGATGATCAATAAATATGATTTTATTATTCCAATTCCAGGATCAAGAAAAGTAGAAAGACTGCAATCAAATTTTGAAGCAGGAAATGTAGAATTAAGTGAAGAAGAAGTAAAAACAATTGATGATAAGTTAGATACTATGGAATTTAAAGTATTTGGTGGTCATTAACATACTCATTTTTTATGAAGAAATCTTATGAATCTAATGATTTATGATCTAGTACAGTTTATATATTATTAATGATCGTTGAAGATAGGACAGATACACAATATATGAGTAAAGAGGCCTATAACATGACTTTGAATTCAGTTAAAAAAGAAATTTATAAAATAAAAGATGCGACTCATGTTCAAATATATTATATAAAAGAAATTGTTGACAAGACAATTAATTAGATATCTTTTATAAAGAAGATATAAACAACAAAATTCCCTGCATTTTAATTGTAGGGAATTTATTTTTTGTTTTTACGTCTTTGTTCAAGCTCTCTTTTCATAAGTGTATCTTCATAATTATCAATTACATTTTCAAGTTCTTGAATAACATCATTTAAATCTTTTGCATGTTGACGTAATACATCTAATTGATCAATAAGTATTTGTTTACGTTCTGGAATAGTATGCTCACCAACATGAAATAAATCAACATAAGTCTTGATTTGTTCAACAGTGATACCTGCTAATCTAAGCGTTTTAATAAAATTGATACGTCTAAAATCTTTTTCTTTATAAACACGATGACCACTAGAATTTTTTTCAACAGGATCCATGAGTCCCATACTTTCATAGTATCTTAATGTTGATGTAGGAATATTAAATTTCTTACTTGTTTGTGCTATCGTTAATTCTTCCTTCATATTTTGCTTCTCCTTTACTTTATTATAAATACTTTATATCCTCTTATCAAATCATTTTCATAATAAATAAATGTTTACATTATCTTAATGAAACAATATCCTTATCTAGTTACATATTATCAATGATAATATTAAACTTGGTTAAAATAGAAAAAAAGTAAAGATCTTCTATGTTATATAAGTATATCTTATGATTTTGATAAATAAATCGAATTGTTCTTTTGTGAATGTTTTTTTAAAATATAGATAGTTACAGTGAATAAATTAAAATCTGTAATAAAATTATTACAAAGGAGAAAAGTCAAATGAAAGATGTTATGATTGTTACAGGAGCAGGTCAAATAAGTATGGCTATTGCAAGAAGAATTGGATATGGAAAAAAGATCATCATAGGAGATAAAAACAAAGAAAATGCTGATATTATAGCAAAAACTATGAATGATGCAGGTTTTGATGTTGTACCTTTTGAAATGGATTTATCTTCTAGAAAATCTATTTTAGATATGATTGATGAAGCAAAGAAATATGGACCAATTACAATGTTAGTCAATGGTGCAGGTGTTTCGCCTAGTCAAGCATCTATTGAAACAATTTTAAATGTTGATTTATATGGAACAGCAGTCTTATTAGAAGAAGTTGGAAAAGTGATTGAACCAGGTGGAGTAGGTGTAACGATTTCAAGTCAATCTGGCTTTAGGATGAAACAGTTAACACCACAAGAAGATGAACAATTAGCCTGCATTCCAACAGAAGAATTATTAAATATAGATTTATTAAAAGTAGAAAATATACAAGATACATTACATGCTTATCAACTTGCAAAAAGATGTAATGAAAAAAGAGTTATGGCAGAATCTGTAAAATGGGGTGAAAAACAAGCAAGGATCAATGCGATAGCACCAGGAATCGTTGTCACACCATTAGCAATCGATGAATTTAATGGGCCAAGAGGAGATTTTTATAAAAATATGTTTGCATCATGTCCAGCCAGACGACCAGCAACTGCTGATGAAATCGCAAATGTTGCTGAATTATTGATGAGTGACAAGGGAGCATTTATTACTGGTTCTACATTTTTGATTGATGGTGGAGCAACTGCTTCATATTTCTATGGACCATTAAAACTAAAACAATAAACTCATATGAAAGGAAATATGCAAATGATAGATAAATTTGGATTTGGCTGTATGCGTTTACCAATGAA
>CAZWZD010000214.1:0-3797 GCA_964638235.1 uncultured Erysipelotrichales bacterium | reverse complement strand
AATGTAATCATTGCGAGAAGAGAAAACAGTTTTCATAAGTAAGCACCTCCACATATACCTATAAAAACTGCGATGTTGCAAGCAACATCGCTGCCACAGGCAGCGGTGGAAGTCAAGCAAAATTTAGAAAAAAACAAAAAAAGTGGAGGAAGAAAGATGAGACGTTACAAAAAGTAATGAATGAATCAATGTTTTTACTTTTCGAACGTGCTCATAATTTAATAGGGAGGAAGACAAATGAAAAATAAAATTAATAGACTTTTAAAGATATTGTTATCATTAATTATAGCATTTTCAATGTTGGCAACATTGAGCATAAATGCAAAGGCAGCTAGTAAATATACTTATACAGTGAATGATGACAATACATTAACAATAACAGGATATACAGGAAATCAAAATGGCGTTGATATTGTTATTCCTAGTACTATTGATGGTAAAAAAGTAGTGGCAATTGGTGATGGAGCTTTTAAATATTCTTTAGCAAACTCTATTACTATGTCTGATACAATTAAATCTGTAGGCGAACAGTCATTTTATGGTATAGAAGGAAATGTATATTTATCGGCTAATTTAGAAGAGATATCAAGTTTGGCATTTGGTTTTTCTACTCTAGGTGATGGGAAAGAAGTTACTTTACCTAAGAGTTTAAAAGTTATTTCAAATTTTACATTTGTTCATTGTAATAAAATAATTATTCCTGAAGGTGCTACAACGATTGCTGATAATGCTTTTAATTTTTCTGAAAGTCTGTATGAAATAGATATTCCTTCGACCATCACTTCAATAGGAAAATATGCAATTGGTTATTATGGAGATGAGGATCGTACAGATGTGACTTGTTATGTATATCCTAATTCTGTTGCAGAAAAATATTGTAAAGAAAAAAATGTTAAATATGTTTTAAAAACGGGAATACCTTTTACAGATGTTGCAAAGGGAAAATGGTACTACAGTACAGTTCAAGAAGCTTATCAGTTAGGATTAATGACAGGAACAGATTCCACACATTTCTCTCCTAGTTCACCAATGACAAGAGGGATGATAGCTACAGTATTATATAGGATGGCAGGATCACCATCAACAAAGTATGAATCAATATTCAGTGATGTACCAAGTGGTAAATACTACAGTACAGCAGTAACTTGGGCTTATAAAAATAATATAGTGAGTGGATACAGCAATGGTAAGTTTGGACCTGGTGATAATATCACTAGACAGGATGTTGCAGTTATTCTATATAACTATGCAAAGAAAACAGGAATAGATTTAACAAAGAAAGATAATCTAAGTACATTTAAGGATACAAGTAAAGTATCAAGCTATGCATCAACTGCAATGAAATGGGCAGTAGGGAATGGAATATTAAGTGGAACATCAGATGGAAAGCTTAACCCAAAGTCACAGGCAACAAGAGCAGAATGTGCAAAGATGATATTACAGTTTTATAAATTAATTAAAGAATAAAACTCATAACAAAGAAGATATTTTCATAAATAATATCTTCTTTCATTTATACTTTTTATAAACTTAAAGTCATATATTTATGATATTCTCAGAAAGCACGCATTTATATGCTAATATAGAATAAGTAGAAGGAGGAAGATAAAATGGCAAAGAATACGATTATTAAAAAGATTACAGATTATAAGATCATTATAGCTATACAATTGATAGCATCATGTATGTTTATTGGTATATTATTGAAGTTAGGAGCACTACCTTTGAAATATCTATTGATTATTATCTTGTTAGTTCTTTTACTATGCATTATTACTTTTTTATTGATGAAGCCATCAGATAAAGCTAAAGTGAGAAATATCATAGGTAAGATCATAAGCTTGTTATTAAGCATAGCTTTACTATTTGCTTCATTGAAAGTAGCTGAAGGTGATTCTACATTAAGCAAGATTGCAGGAGCTTCTTCTCAGACAACGAGAATTTCAGTTATCGTATTGGATGAAAGTTCATATCAGGAGTTATCTGATCTAAAGGGAGAGACAATAGAAGTCAATACATCTGTAGATGGTGACAACATGAATAAAGCAATAGAAGCAATGAAACAGGAAGAGCCATCAATTGAAACAGAAGAAAACAGTGATTTCAGTGACATGGCGAATGAACTCTACAGCAAGGATATAAACGCTATAATGATTAATGAAGCATATTATCTTCTATTAGAGAATGATCATGAATATTTTGAAGAAGAAACAAGAGTCATATGGACATATGAAATAGAAGAAGAGATAGATGATATATCAAAGAATGTAGATGTAACAAATGATGTATTTACTGTATATATAAGTGGTATTGATACAAGTGGAAAAGTATCCACAGTATCAAGATCAGATGTCAATATGTTAGTAACAGTCAATCCTAATACAAAACAGATATTAATGACAAGTATACCAAGAGATTATTATGTTACACTTGCAAATAAGGGGAAGAAAGATAAACTAACACATGCAGGGATATTTGGAGTAGAAAATTCTGTAAATACGATAGAGGGATTCATGAACATTGATATCAACTATTATGCCAGAGTTAATTTTACTTCACTTGTAACAATGGTAGATGCTTTAGGAGGGATAACGGTTTATTCACCTGTATCATTTACAACAAGGCATGGAAGTTATCAGATTGTAAAAGGAGATAATTATATGGATGGAGACAAAGCTTTAGGCTTTGTAAGAGAAAGATATAGTTTAAGTGGAGGAGATAATGACAGAGTCAAGAACCAGCAAAGAGTATTAAGTGCAATGCTAAACAAGATGATGTCACCATCAATTATAACTAATTATTCAAAAGTGCTAAAAGCGATAGAAGGGTGCTTTGAAACAAACATGAGTTCCAATGAGATCACATCACTATTACAGATGCAGTTAAACGATATGTCATCATGGGATATTGTTCAGATACAATTAACAGGGACAGGGACATCCATGACAGGAGGAGCCATGATGCCAAGCAGCAAGTTATATTATATGATACCTGATGAAGACAGCGTAGAAAAAGCAGCTTCACTTATTATCCAGATGCAGGAAGGTAAAAAGATATCAGAAACAGAATCTTCATTAGACTAGCCATCTGATGACATATAAAGAAATATATTCTATAATAAATATAGATATATTTCTTTTTTCATAAAAAAATGAATAACTAAATAGGGAGGTCATTTTATAAGCAGAAAGAAATACAGTATTCCACTATTTAATATATCTTTTTTTCTTTTTACAATATTCATATAATTCGTAGGTTGCGATACAATCGGCCATAGCTCTATGTTCATTATGAGATAGGTTAAGGTATTTTACCATATCTGATAATGAATGATGTGAGAGTTCTGGAAATAGTATTCTTGAATAGTATAATGTATCGATATATTGATTTTGAATATCTATTTTAAATTGATTAGCAATAAAGCTTAAGTCAAATGATACATTATGTCCTATAATTATATCTTTACCTATAAAATTAAATACTTCATCATATATTTCTTCTAATATAGGCTTATTTAAAATCATTTCATTGGATATACCTGTTAAATTTGTAATAAATGATTTGATATGAGTTTGAGGATCAATAAGCTGCTGATATTTAGCTATTATTTTTCCATCTCTTATTTTTAGCATTCCTATTTCGATAATTTTATCTTTATAATAAGAAAGGCCTGTTGTTTCTATATCAATTACACTATAGTCATTAACTGATTTTTTTATGTTATATCCTTTATTATATTTTCTCATAATATACCTGTTATGAAGTGACTTTTGTCAAGACAAAAATTAACAATTCAT
>CAZWZD010000213.1:0-3798 GCA_964638235.1 uncultured Erysipelotrichales bacterium | reverse complement strand
AAGTATACTTTTCTTCAATATCTTTTCTTTTCATTTTTTCCTCCTATATTAAAAAACTCTACCACATTAGTTGATAGAGTTTACTAATTTTGATAATCTAGATTTTTGTCTGTTAGCATAATTTTTATGATGTAATCCCTTGCTTACAGATGCATCTAATTTAGAAGCTGCCACATTATAAGCTTTAGTTGCTTCTTCTTTATTTCCTTCTTCAACTGCTTTTAATACTTTTTTGATAGAAGTTTTTAAAGCTGATTTATATGAAGCATTGATTGCACGTTTTTTGTTATCGTTTTTATAACGTTTAATTTGTTGTTTCATGTGTGCCATTGTATTTCATCTCCTTTTTTCACATACTTCGCTATGCTATTCTATCAAAAATAAAGATTAAATGCAATCTTTTCTTTAATTTTGATTAGTTTTTTTTGTTTTTGTCCATCATTTAATTGGTGATTATATGAGAAAATATTACAATACATCAGATTTAGCTATTGAATCATTAGAGAATGCAAAAGAAAAGGAAGATTATAAAAGAAATGTTAAAAAGATAGAGGATATAACTATTGAAACTTTTGAAATATTAAGAAAAAATGATTATTATCCTCATGAAATAGGAAAGTATGTTGAATTGAGTTTTCATGATTTTTCTAACATAGAAGAAATTATTAATCAATGTTCATTACAAATCAAAGAGTTTATTAAAGCTGAAACAAAAGAAGATCCTTTAATTATGATTATTGGTTTGGGTAATGATACTTTAACAAGTGATGCTGTTGGACCTAAAAGTGTAAAACATATAAAGGCAACACATCATTTGTCTGTAGAACAAAGGCATCAGAATTCATTTTATGATATTATTTGTATTGTTCCTGGAGTTATGGCTTATAGTGGTGTGGAAACTGCTGATTATATTTATTCTTTAAAAGAAGAGTTTAAACCAGATTTATTAATTTGTGTAGATGCGTTATGTGCAAGAAGCTATGAAAAGGTAAGTAGAGTTATTCAGATGAATAATGTGGGAATATATCCAGGTAGTGGTATTGGTAATCATAGGAAAGCTATTACTAAATTAACTATGGATATTCCAGTTATTGCGATAGGGGTTCCTACTGTCATTCATGTTTCATCTTTGGTTAATGAAGTTTTTAAACTTATGGAAGGTTATTTTCATGAGTCATTACAGCCTTCTTCTGCTTTGAAAGTGGGTAAAAGGAAAAAGTATAAGGGAAAGCTTAGTGAAGGACAAAAAGAACTTATTATGGGAGAATTGGGAAAGTTAGATGCTTTGCAAAGAGAACAGTTGTTTTATGAGGTTTTAAGTCCTTTGGAAAATCAAATGATATTGTGTGATAAGCAGATTGATTTGGATTTAGAAATGATATCGAAGATATTGTCACAAAGTATTAATAGTTTACGATATTAGATAGCTAATGCTATCTTTTTTCATATTTTGAAATATTTTCTTTTTAAATAAATTAGGTATATAATAAAGAAGAAGGTGAGAGGAATGAAGAATAGTAATAATGATTTAACAGAAGGCAGTATAGTTAAGTCGATTATATGGTTTTCTATACCATTGTTAGTAGGAAATCTTTTTCAGCAATTATATAATGCAGTGGATTCGTATGTTGTTGGAAATTATGTTGGTAAAGCAGCGTTAGCTGCTGTTGGAGCAAGTACTCCTGTTATTAATATGCTGATAGGTTTTTTTATGGGTATTGCAACTGGAGCTGGTGTTGTTATTGCTCAATATTTTGGTGCAAATGATAAAGGGAGAATGAGTAAAGCTATTCATACAAGTAGTGCTTTAACATTGGTTATGGCTGTTATTTTGACAGTTATTGGATTGGTGTTTACAAATCCTTTGTTGCATGCTATTGGGGTTCCAGATGATGTTTTTGCTCAATCATCACAATATCTTGCGATTTATTTTGGAGGTATTACTTTTACGCTTATTTATAATATGGGTTCTGGTGTTTTAAGAGCTGTTGGTGATTCTAAAAGACCACTTTATTTTCTTGTTATAGCTAGTGTTGTTAATATTATATTGGATTTTATCTTTGTAAAAGGTTTTCAATGGGGAGTTGCTGGTGCAGGTATTGCGACTTTGATATCTCAGGGATTGAGTGCTTTGTTGGTTTGTTATGTCTTGATTAATACAAATGAGGATTATAAACTAACAGTTAAAAAAATAAAATTTCATAAAGAAATATTAATAAGAATTATTAAAATTGGCTTACCAACAGGTTTTCAGCAAAGTATAGTTTCTTTATCTAATGTTATTGTACAATCTTATGTTAATGTTTATGGATCTTCAGTTATTGCTGGATATTCTGTAACTGTTAAGATTGATGGTTTTGTTAATTTACCATTGCAGGCATTTAATATGGCTGTAACAACGTTTGTAGGACAAAATATTGGTGCTAAAAAATATGATCGTGTTAAAAAAGGTGCATATATTACTTTAATTATGGCAATGTTAACGATTGGTGCATTTGTTGTTATTATGTATTTCTTTGGAAGAGAATTTATTGCTTTATTTAATCAGGAAACAGATGTTATTGAAGCAGGTAGATTAATGCAGTTAGTCTTTTTACCATTTTATCTTTTCCTTCCTATTAATCAGGTTATCAATGGAGTATTAAGAGGAGCAGGAAAGTCTACTGTACCGATGTATGTCATGGTTTTCTCATTTGTTGTTTTAAGACAAATATATTTGTTTGTGATTACAAAATTTACATCTAGTATTGAGTACATATTTTTTGGATGGCCTGTTACATGGATTGTCTGTAGTGTAATATTTGTTATTTATTATTATAAAGTTGAATGGTTACCAAAAGAGGCTTAAAGCCTCTTTTAGTCTAAAATTTTCTTTTTATCAATTATCGGTTTTTTATGAGTGTTTTTATCTTCATAATTAAATTGTTTTAGATAATCTATAACTTGATTTGTAAGATATGTTGGAGTAGAAGCACCTGATGAAACAGCAGCTTTATGTTTATTTTTTAATACTTCTATATTTAAATCTTGAATACTTTCGATCATATAAACTTCTTTGTTAGCTTTTGAACTTGCAATAGATGCAAGTTTTTTAGTATTGTTAGAATGTGGATCACCTACAATAAAAACAACATCAATATCATCATCTAAAGATGCTATAGCTTCTTGTCTTATTTTAGTAGCAGTGCAAGTTTCTTTTTCAATTGAAATATTAGATAAAACTTCTTTTGCATATTCACATAAATCAAATAAATCATATAAAGACATTGTTGTTTGATTTGTCATCATATATTTTTTATTTTTATCTAATTTATCAATATCATTAATAGATTGTATTAAATGAATATGAATTTTATCTAAAGATAAAACACCTTCTGCTTCAGGATGCCCACTTTTTCCAATATATAAAATTTCATAACCTTCCTTCAATCTATCTTTAATAAGCTGATGTGATTTAATAACATCTAAACAAGAAGCATCAACAATATGTAATCCTTTTTCTTTAGCTTTTTTAAAAACATCATCACTTGCTCCATGAGCAGTAATAATAACAGTTCCCTTATTAATATAATCTAATAATTCTAATCTTGTTTTCCCTTTTATATCAATTGTCTGTATTCCTAATTCTTCCAAACTATTAACTATATACTGATTATGAACAATCATTCCTAGTATAGAAATAGGCTTAGGAACATTAACAGTATTTTTTGCTAATTGAATAGCTCTAACAACACCTTTACAGTATCCTCTAGGCACAATTGCTTTAACTTCCATTATCAATCACCTCGTTATTTATTA
>CAZWZD010000212.1:0-3813 GCA_964638235.1 uncultured Erysipelotrichales bacterium | reverse complement strand
TTTACGTAGTGAAAGATCTTTGATACAGACGATTGGTAGAGCAGCTAGAAATGCTAATGGTAAGGTTATTATGTATGCTGATAATATAACTGATTCTATGAAAGCTGCAATTGATGAAACAGCAAGAAGAAGAGCTATACAAGAAGCTTATAACAAAGAACATCATATTACTCCTAAAACAATTCAAAAAGAGATTAGAGATGCTATTCATGGACAGGAAGTCATTGATGAAGCTTCATCACTTATTAAGAAAGGAAAAAGAGCCGGTAAAAAGGCTAAGAAAGCTCTTATTAGTAATCTTGAAAAACAAATGAAAGAGGCTGCAAAAGTATTAGACTTTGAAAGAGCTATGGAATTGAGAGATATGATAATGGAGTTAAAAGATGAAAAATAGAATTTCTGTTCTAGCAAGTCAAATATTTGATGATATTTATAATCATGGTGGATATGTTTATATTGTTGGCGGTACGATAAGAGATTATTTGTTAGGTATTAATGATAGTCATGATATTGATGTTGAAGTTTATCATTTAAGTTATCTGCAGTTAAAAGAGATTTTAGAAAATTATGGTCATGTTAATACTTTTGGTAAAACATTTGCGATTATGAATTTAGATATATTGCCTGGCTATGATTTTGCTTTACCTAGAAGAGAAAGTAAAACTGGCAGCAGACATCAGGATTTTGATATTATTGTGGATAAAGATTTAGCGATAGAAAAAGCTGTTTTAAGAAGAGATATTACGATTAATGCTTTAATGTATGATTATCAGAAAGATCAAATTATTGATTGTGTTAATGGTATAGATGATTTAAATCATAAAATAATTAGAATGGTTAATCCAGATACATTTAAAGATGATCCATTACGCATATTAAGAATTGCGGGTTTTGTATCTCGCTTTGAAATGAAAGTTGAACATAGTACGAAAGAATTTTGTCGAAAAATGGTGCAACAGGGAATGCTGCAATATTTAAGTAAAGAAAGAATTTATGAAGAATATAAGAAAATAATTATGTCTTTACATCCATCTTTAGGATTAGAGTTTTTAAGGGATATAGATGCTTTACCTTTTTACTTAAGGGATTTAGTATATTGTGATCAAAGAAGGGATTTTCATCCTGAAGGCAGTGTATGGAATCATACAATGCTGGTGGTTGATTTGGGAGCTTTATGTAAAGAATATGTGGATAATCCTGAAGGATTTATGTGGTCTTGTTTATTGCATGATATTGGAAAACCATTAGTAACTACTCCTACTGGTTCTGCACCTTTGCATAATGAAGCTGGAGTTAAAGTATTTGAAAGTGTGGATATTATAACTTCTAAAAAGTTAAGAGAATATATTGAAACAATGATTATGTATCATATGCATTTAATGAATATGGCTAGAAATAATTCTAGAGATATTAAATATTTAAGATTATTAAAGAAGATTGATGGAAAAATAAGTTTATCTGATTTGATGTTTATGAGTGAATGTGATAAATTAGGTAGAGGTCGATTGACAAGTGCTCAATATAATGATTTTTTGATTTATATGAATGACAAAATTGAGCGTTTAGGAGATCGTGCTTTAAAATCGATTATAACTGGAAAGGATTTAATGGAAAATGGTTTTTCTAATCATAAAGACTATAAGCATTTGTTAGATGAAGCTTATGAATTACAGCTGCAAGGTACAAAGAGAGATAAGATTATAAAAACTTTAAAAAAGGGGTTAAGAAATGATTAAGGATAAAATTGTTATTAAGGGTGCTAGAGTTAATAATTTAAAAAATGTTAATATAGAGATTCCTAGAGATAAACTTGTTATTATGACAGGATTATCTGGTTCTGGTAAAACTTCATTAGCTTTTGATACAATTTATGCAGAAGGACAAAGAAGATATGTAGAGTCTTTAAGTGCTTATGCTAGAATGTTTTTAGGTGGTGTAGAAAAACCAGATGTTGATAGTATTGATGGATTATCACCATCAATTGCGATAGATCAAAAAACAACTTCAAATAATCCACGTTCTACTGTTGGTACAGTTACAGAAATCTATGATTATTTAAGATTGCTTTATGCAAGAATTGGACATGCATATTGTCCGCAGCATCATGTTATGATTGAATCTTCTACAATTAAACAGATGCTTGATGCAGTAGATCAGTATGAAGATAGAACAAAAATTCAAGTTCTAGCAAGAATGGCTATGAATCAAAAAGGAACTCATAAAGATTTGTTTGCAAAGTTAATGGCAGATGGTTTTGTAAGAGTTAAAGTTGATGGAGAAGTGAGATTATTAGAGGAAGATATAGTTTTAGAAAAGAATAAGAAACATACTATTGATGTTATTGTAGATAGAATTATAAAAAAAGAAGGTTATCGTTCTCGTTTAGCTGATTCTTTAGAAACTGCTCTTAATTTAACTGGTGGAGAAGCGATTATTGAGAATTTAGATACTCATAGTGAACAACTATTTTCACAGCATTTATCATGTCCATACTGTGGTTTTAGTGTTCCTAAGTTAGAACCTAGATTATTCTCATTTAATAATCCATTAGGAGCTTGTCCTGATTGTAAAGGAATTGGTGTAAAGAATGCAGTTGATGATGATTTATTGATTCCTGATTGGAATTTATCAATTAATGAAGGTGGACTTCGTTATTTTAAAACTGCTGTTGGTACAGATAGAATTGAATGGCAGAGATTTTTAGTATTGTGTAATACTTATCATATTGATTTAGATAAACCATTAAAAGATTTTTCAAAGAAAGAATTAGATATTATTTTAAAAGGTTCAGATCGTCCAATTTCTTATAGTATTGAATCTAGTTCAGGAAATGTTAATAAAACAACAAAGATTATTGAAGGAGTTAAAACTTTAATAGCAAGACGTTATGAAGAAACGACTTCTAAATGGTCTAAAGAATGGTACGCTTCATTTATGACAGAACATACTTGTCCTACTTGTAATGGTAGACGTTTAAATGATCGAGTTTTGAGTGTTAGAGTTGGTGGACTAAATATCACTGAATTTACTGATATGTCCATAGAGAATGCTCTTAAGTTTATTGATGAATTAAAGCTTAGTGAGATGGAAGAAAATATTGCAAGATTGATTTTAAAGGAAATTAAAGATCGTTTGACTTTCTTAAACAATGTTGGTTTAGGATATTTGACGCTATCAAGAAGAGCTGGTAGTCTTTCTGGTGGAGAAGCACAACGTATTCGTTTAGCAACTCAGATTGGTTCTCGCTTAACTGGTGTTTTATATGTTTTAGATGAACCATCAATTGGATTGCATCAAAGAGATAATGAAAAGTTAATTAAGACGTTATGCGATATGAGAGATTTAGGCAATAGTGTTATTGTTGTAGAACATGATGAAGATACAATGAGAGCTTCGGATTTTATTGTGGATATAGGTCCTGGTGCTGGAGTCCATGGTGGAACTGTAGTTGCTAGTGGGACACCTGAAGATATTATGAATAATCCTAATTCTATTACTGGAGCATATTTAAGTGGTAGGATGAGTATTCCAGTACCAAAGAAAAGACGAAAAGGGAATGGATTGTATTTAGAAGTAAGAGGTGCTAAGGAGCATAATCTAAAAAATATAAATGTAAAATTTCCATTAGGTAAATTTATCTGCGTAACTGGTGTTTCTGGTAGTGGTAAATCTACATTAGTTAATGAAATTTTATGTAAAGCTGTTAGAGCAAAAATTTATAAGTCTAAAGAAAAGCCAGGGTTACATAGAGAAATAAGAGGATTGGAAAATGTAGATAAAGTCATTGAAGTTTCACAGGATCCAATTGGAAGA
>CAZWZD010000211.1:0-3816 GCA_964638235.1 uncultured Erysipelotrichales bacterium | reverse complement strand
TTTTGCATCTAATTAATTCTTAGTGTGTCAGGTGGTCTATCACAAAAAATATTTAAGTGAAATTAAATTAATTATTCTATTAAATTCAAAAGAAAAAAAAGAATTTATACTTATGTTAGAAAATAGAATCAAAGGAACCCATTTATCTACTTATGAAGAAATAGTTAATGAACTTGGAAAATCAAGTGAAGTTGCTTCATCATTTATAGATGATATGGATACAAACGATCTTATAAAAAGTATAAAAAAAACCAATATTATCAAGAAAACCTCTATAATAATTATAGTTATTATACTAACTTGTACTTTAATTGTTACAATCTATAGATTATACAAACTTAATAAGTTATATGAAGAAGTAAGACAACATCAGCCAGTTCAAGTTGAAACAACAATAGAATAAAGAAAGTAAGAGGAAAAAAAGATGAAAAAATTTTTAATAGTTATATTTGTATTATTACTAGGATTAACACCTATCAACACATTTGCATTGGAAAACACTATAGAAAGTAGAACAATAGAATATTTAGGAGATGGTATTTACGTCGAAACTACAATTGAAAGTCCTAATATTTTTACATATGCTACAAATACTATAACCAAAACCAAAACTAATAAATATAAAGATTCTAAGGGAAATGTACTTTATACAGTAAGCGTTACAGGAACATTTAAATATACAGGAACTTCATCAACTTGTACAAATGCAACAGTCACAGCAACTGCACCAGCAAATGATTGGAAAGTTACTTCTAAAAGTGTATCAAAATCTGAGAATAAGGCGATAGGAAAAGCAACAGTAAAGCAATATTATGATGGAAGTGTAATTCAAACCAAATATCCATCTGTTACTCTTACTTGTAGTGCAACAGGAAAATTATCATAAAGGAAGAATACAGTTTTTCTTCCTTTTTAAATTATTCCATATCCAAATATTGACTTACTACTAATAGTATATTGCTTCTTTCTACATTCATCTTTTGAATTCCCCTCTATAGTATAAATTTTATTTTTTTCTACTCCTTCCACAATTCCAACATGATCAGGATCATTATCATCTTCCCAATCAAAAAATATAATATCTCCACTATGCGGTATATAATTTCTATTTTTCCACTTATTATTTTTCTTATACCATGATATGCCATCTTCTACTCTTGAAAACTTAGATACAGTTTTATTCAAGTCTCCACTTTCATTTGCACACCATGACACATTATGTAAAGTAAAATATTATGTTGAGTAATTAAAAAATTGTTGATATTTCTAAACTTTTATATTTTTACTCAACATAATAATATAATGATTTATATCACATTGCTTGTAAAGGAGGAAAAATATATGTGTTATGAATCATTATCATCTCTTATTGAGAGAGCTACTTTAAAACTTTATGATTTAGGGTTTACTGAATCAACTATTAGGGACAACTATGTAAAGTATTGGAATATCATGTTAAATGACATAAGTGATATTTTAAATGTTCAGGAACAAGATTTTTCAAATGCATGTTTAAAACATTACAACAGAGATATTATTCATACTGATCATTGTTTATTAACTACTTATGAAAAAAGAATCAAGGCTAAATCATTGGAGGTACTGTATTTTAAGCGAATATCTTTTTTATACTAAACATAAAAGATTATCTTGAATTTATAGAAAAACAATACTATAATACCTCTCATATAAAAGGAGGATGTCTATGAATCCAAAAGTTAAATCAAGATTAAGAATCATTGCAATATTAACAACGCTTATATGGATGGCTGTTATTTTTAGATTTTCTATGGATACAGCAGCTTCATCGCATGAGCTAAGTGATATGTGTGTGCGTATATTTAATAAAGCTGTGTTTTATTTTACAGGAAAAGATTTAAGAATTTCTATAACACCAGAGCATTATTCATTAATAGAATTATTTTTTAGAAAGTTGGCACATATGAGTATATATTTTATACTTAGCATTAATGTAATGGTTGTTTTATTTACATTTAATATGAAAATGACATTAAGAATGTTTTTATCAGCATTGTTTTGTTTTGCATATGCACTTTCTGATGAATTTCATCAATTGTTTGTTGATGGAAGAGGAGCAAGTTTTCTTGATTGTATGATAGATACATCAGGAGCAATTTTAGGTGTTTTTGCAGGATTAATTCTTTATTGTATCTTATATACAATTATGATAAAGTATCAAAAAAGTAAAGGTTTAATTAAAGGGGCTTATGATGGATAATATTTTTTTATAAACAATCTATTATATTATCTAAATTTGTTAATAATATATTTAATTATAAGCTTTATTATTTATGACGAATTCTCAAAAAGTACATATTTATATGATAATATAATCAAGATGAAGAAAGGAGAATAAAATGTCAAGAAATACTATTATTCAAAAGATTGTTGATTATAAAATTATTACAGTTATACAAATTGTAGCTTCTTTAATATTTATAGGTATCGTTTTTAAGTTTGGAGCTATACCAATAAAATATATATTAATTATTAGTGGTATTATTGTATTATTATGGATCATAACATTTTTATTGATGAAACCATCAAAGAAAATAAATACAGGTAAAGTTAGAAATGTACTAGGTAAGATTATAAGCCTGTTATTAAGTTTAGCATTATTATTTGGTTCATTAAAAGTAGCTGAAGGTGATTCAACTTTAAGTAAAATTGCTGATGCTGATTCACAGATAACAAGAATTTCAGTTATTGTTTTAGATGAAAGTTCTTATAAAGAATTATCTGATCTAAAAGGTGAAACGATTGAAGTCAATACTTCTGTTAATACAGCAAATATGAAAACAGCTATCGAAGCTATGCAAAAGGAAGAACCTTCAATTGAAACAACTGAAAATTCTGATTTTAGTAAAATGGCTGATGATTTATACTCAAAAGAAACAAAAGCTATTCTTGTTAATGAGGCTTACAATTCTCTTTTAGAAGCAAATCATGAATATTTTGAAGAAGAAACAAGAGTTATATGGACATATGAAATTGAGGAGAAATTAGATGATATATCTAAAAATGTTGATGTAACAAATGATGTATTTACTGTATATATCAGTGGTATTGATACAAGTGGAAAAGTATCAACAGTATCAAGGTCAGATGTTAATATGTTAGTAACTGTTAATCCAAAGACAAAGCAAATATTAATGACAAGTATACCTAGAGATTATTATGTTACTCTAGCAAATAAGGGTCAAAAAGATAAGTTAACCCATGCCGGAATATTTGGTGTTGATAATTCTGTTGCTACTATAGAAGGTTTTATGAATATTGATGTTAATTATTATGCAAGAGTTAATTTTACTTCACTTATAACAATGGTAGATGCATTAGGTGGAATTACGGTTTATTCACCTGTTGCTTTTACAACAAGACATGGAAACTATCAAATTGTAAAAGGTGATAATTACATGGATGGAGATGAAGCTTTAGGTTTTGTAAGAGAAAGATACAGTTTAAGTGGTGGAGATAATGATCGTGTTAAAAACCAGCAAAGAGTTTTAAGTGCTATGCTTAATAAAATGATGTCACCAGCAATTATCACAAATTATTCAAAAGTTTTAAAAGCAATTGCAGGATGTTTTGAAACAAACATGAGTTCAAGTGAAATTACATCATTATTACAAATGCAATTGGATGATATGGCATCATGGGATATTGTTCAAATTCAGTTGACTGGTACAGGAACATCTATGACTGGAGGAGCAATGATGCCTAACAGTAAGTTATATTATATGATTCCAAATCAAGATAGTGTAGATCAAGCAACTGCTCTTATTAAACAAATGC
>CAZWZD010000210.1:0-3817 GCA_964638235.1 uncultured Erysipelotrichales bacterium | reverse complement strand
CAATTAAATGACATTCTTTTTTATCAATAAATGAAATCACATCATTTAAAGGATAACCTAAAAAAATACCAATTTCATGAGGACAATCAACTTGTTCAAATCGATATTTCAAATAATCTATAGGATTGTGATTTTCATACCCATAACTATTTAAAAAGTTTTCAATTTTATGACATGATAATAATTTTTTTAATTGTTTTGGCTGATAGACATATAATAAAATACTATTCTTACTATCTTTTAAGATCTGAAAATCTATGTCATATTCAATTAAATGATTTTTGAAATACTCATAACATTCATGAAAGTTAGGAACATCAGTTTTATAAATACGAAAAATATTGCCAATTTTCATTTTAAGAAGTGTAGGAGTACTATGAATAACTAACTTTTTTTGAAACGTTAAGCCATTGATTGGCATATGTTATTATAAACTTTCTACAGCATTTTTGATATTTGCGATATCATCATCAGTTCCTTCATTTTCTACTTTGTAAAGACAAGGAACATCATATGTGTCTGCAATTGTATCTCCAGCTTGGCAATATGCTTCACCATATCCTGTATCACCACTTACAACAACCCCTTTTAAATGTTCGCTATTGCTTGCTAAAAAGTCATCAACTTCCACTGGAACATCTCCGAAACCATCAGTATAAGTAAAGATTACATAATCTTCATCTACTGTTTCGCTTCCACTTTCAATTCTCAATGGATCGTTAACTCCTAATCTTTCTACAATTGATTCAACATTTCCTGTTCTTGATGCAAATACTATTTTCATAATCTTCCTCCTTAGTTAGCTTTAGCTAACTATATATAAATTAACACTATTACATCAAGAAGTCAACAAATTTTATAAAATTTATAGATTAAAAACGTTCAAATGATAGATATCTTGTTCCCTGAAAAGATAATAATCCTTCATCACCTTCAACAAGCATTCCATATTCCCTACCGTTTACTGCAAACTCCATTCTATCTCCACTATCTACTTGAAAAGTTACATAATACCATGTAGAAGAGCTATGAGTATAACCATGTGCTCCCGAAATATCACCTGCATTTGCATGATGATGATGTGAAACTTCCATCCTTTTAGATACAACCTTTGCATTCACGCTTAAACGTGGTGAATGATTATTTTTATTCCAAATACCTATTCCTCTAATCACATTCAAAACAATAATTCCAAAAATTAAAACAAAAAACGATCGTGAACATTATTCCAAACATACCAAATCCATTGTCAAAACCGCTATAATACATAAATTTCTCTCCCAGCCCAATTAGATTTCTTTATTTCATTTTATATGTAACTCGTTATTGAGTCAACTAATAAAAAACTAATAGTTTAAAGCTCAAACTATTAGTTTTAATATTGCTGTTTGTTTCATAGTATCTTTATTTACTTCTAATGTATCAGTTTGATATTCTATTACATTCTTGCTTTTCTTTTTAAATTCATCTATGGTTGATATTTCGTCATACCCAAACTCATCACTGCTGTAATGCATAGGTATAACTATACGCGGCTGAATTTGCTCAATAATTTCTAATGCTTTTTTTGTATCAATTGTATAATAACCACCAATAGGTATCATTATGACATCAGAATTTTGCAATTTCTGCTGCTGTTCAAGAGTCAAATCACATCCTAAATCACCAAAATGAACGATTTTCATTTCTTCTAAATATACAATATTTATGATATTTTGTCCTCTTAATCGCCCTTGCTGGTTATCATGATATGTATTGATTTTATCAATTTTAATATTAATATCACTATCAATTAATTCAACAACCTCTTTAGCATTATGATCACTATGATCATGGCTTGTTAATATTTTATGAGCTTTCAATCTTAAAGGTTTTAAACCAGGTACACTTCCATTTGCATAAGGATCAAAAACTATTTTTCCCTGATCTGATTTAATTGTAAAGCATGCATGACCATTCCATTTTATTTTCATGTTTTTTCCTCTTTCCTAAATATAAAACTTACACCATTATCTAAATTATATGCATTGACTTCATAACCATACATTTGTGCAGTTTTTTCAACGATAGAAAGTCCTAATCCAAATTGCCCTTTTACACCTCTAACATAGGGTTTAAATAAATATTCCATTTTATCTTCATCGATAGGTTCTCCATCATTAAATATTTCTAAATAATTATCTTTCAAAGTTATTCTAATTAAGTTTTTAGCATATCTAGAAGCATTTTCAACAATATTTTCTATCGCTACTCTCCAATGTTCTTCTTCACCTATAAAACAAACGTTATCTAAGTTTAATTCAATGTTTAAGTCTGGATGAACTAAAGATAATTGATTGGTTGTTTTTTCAATTGTACTTTTTATTTCAAATGGTTCGGTTTCTTTATTTTCTCCTTTTAAATAATCTAACCTATTTAAATATAAAAATGATTTCACTTTATGATCTAATCTATCAGCATTTTCTAATATGATATCCATTGAACTATCTTTATCTCCATAAGGATATATATCGTCTTTAACACTTTGACTATATGTTTTAATCAAAGCAATAGGAGTTTTTAAATCATGAGATATATTATGGATCATTTCTTCTTTAATGCTTTCTTGAAGATCTAATTCTTTTTTCATATCTATCAAAGCTTGAGAAACAATACCAATCTCATCTGATCTAACAATATTTAAATCATATTCTTCATTATTTTTAATAGCATCTATATAGTTTTTTATTTTCTTTAATGGATTAATTAAACTAATAACCCATAAACTTAAAACTAATGCTATAAAGGCAAAAAAAGCATATTGTATATATATGATTTGATTAGTTAATGAAGTGATTAAATCTTGTGAATAATCACTGCTTGTTATAGAAACAATATATTGACTATCATTATATTTCGTAATTAAATAATAATAAGTTTTTTCAATATCATCATTTTTAGAATAAATATGGTTGTTATCTGAATTAATAAGTTCATTTAAATCTTTTCCAAATACATAATTATACAAATAAGTAATATCATCATATGATGAAGCAATAAATTGATTTTTATCGGCATTATATATGAAATGCTTTACAGCCTTTGTTCCCTTTTCACTCATCATATAGTTAAAAGTAATAAAATTATTTTGTCCATCATATAATACTTCATACATTTGATCATCTATTATAGAATTTAAATTATAATTAATTAAAGGCATTAAAATAGTCGCAAATATTAATCCAATACCAGCTAATATTAATAATAACTGTTTCATTAAAGAAAGTTTTTTTAACATTAATCTAATCTATACCCAAATCCATATATTGTTTTAATATTAAGGTTAGGCATTTTCTTTCTTAATCTTCTCAATGTATCATCAACCACTCTATCACTGCCAAAATAATTCTCATCCCATACTTTTGATAATACTTGTTCTCTAGAAATAGCTATTCCTCTATTCTTTAGAAAATATAATAACAAATCATATTCTTTTGTTGTTAATTCTATTTCTTCTTTTTCTAATAGCACTTTTCTCTTAGCTTCATCAATAGCATATCCATCAATGATAATTAATGAAGGACCATCTTTATAAACACGTTTTAAAATATTATGAATTCTCAATATAACTTCTTTCATATTAAAAGGTTTTGTAATATAATCATCACTACCTTTTTCCAAACCTATGATACGATCAAAATCCTGATCTCTTGCACTCATAAATATAATAGGCATATCAGGTTTAATTGCTTTAATTTCATTTAACAAATCAAATCCACTATTCTTATCCAGCATAATATCAGTGATCCATAAATGTACATCATCATCTTTATGAAGC
>CAZWZD010000209.1:0-3817 GCA_964638235.1 uncultured Erysipelotrichales bacterium | reverse complement strand
CATAGATACTGTAAATTTGCTTCATACAACAAAGGAATATCCAAGAAAATGATTTCATCACGACATTCTTTAATCCTTTTTTTCATCGTTTCAATAACATAAGGATGAATAATACTTTCTAAAAGTTCTTTCTTCTTATAATCATTAAAAACAATATTTCCTAATTTTTTGCGATCTATTTTTCCATTTGTTAAACAATCAAAATTTTTAACAATCTCACTATAACATTCACTTCCACAATTCAAAGCATGATGACTAATTACATCTGCATCTTCCACTCTATAACCTTTACTTAATAAATATGAAGTTACTGCACTCTTTCCACAAGCTATAGAACCTGTAATTCCTAACACTAATGTCATATCAATCTTTCCTTTATCTTAAGCATTAACTCAATACATTTTCTAGAATCTTCATGACTCATCAAATCACTCTCTATTTTAATATAAGCTAAACAATGATGAACCTCTTCTATCTCACTATAAAAATCATCAAAATCATATTCCTTAATACCAGTAAAAGACTCTCCATTATTAAAATGAACAACTGCCTTTGTTGGACGATAAAAAGGATCACATTCTAAAACTCCCTTGCTGCCAATAATTCGCATCAATTTAGGCTTATTTTGAATCATCGAACATTCCATAAAAGCTGTCTGTCCAGATTCAAAAGTCAATTCAATATGATCATCTACATCAACTCCATGTTCCATTTTATAAACTGAATCAATAGAAACAACAGGTGAATGAATAAACTGCAATATAGCAGCAATATTATAAATTCCGCAATCATACAAAGAGCCACCTTGACTTATATCATATAAATAACTATTTTTATTATAAGCAGCTTCAAAACAAAAAGCATTCTCTATACGCTTAACATCACCCAAAACTCCATTATCTACAATTTTCTTGATTTCTCTGCTCATTGGAATAAATCGAGATTTCATAGCTTCCATGAAAAAAGTATCTTGCTCTTTTGAAATCCTAATCAAATCATCCAATTCTTCTAAACTTAAAGTTACAGGTTTTTCACATAAAACAGCCTTATATTTTAGCAATGCTTTTTTAGCCCATTCATAATGAAATTTATGAGGTAAGGCTATATAAACAACATCAACATTTTCATCATTCAATAAATCATCATATGAAGAATATACAATAACATCATCTTTACTTTTAAACTGTTCTCTTTTTTCTTTGGTTTGACTAGCTACAGCATAAAGTTTTCCAACTTCACTATAACTTAAACCCTTAACAAATCTTGAAGCAATATTACCTAAACCTATAATTCCCCAATTAATCATGACTAATATCTCCTTTTTTGACAATTTTTACAATAATAGGTACCTCTACCTTTATACATTTCCTTAGTAATCAATTCTTGACACATTGAACATTGTTTCTTTCCATGAACATTCAAACGAACTTGAAACAATCCATGAATCCCATTAGCATCAAATGAATGAATAGTTGTTCCACCTTGTTTAATTGCTTCATTCAATATTTCACAGCTTGCTTTTCTTAATTCACTGACTCTTTTTTTAGATAATTTATTAACTCTTGCATGAGGATGAATTTTTAATGCAAAGCATATCTCATTAGCATATATATTGCCAATACCACTCATTATTGACTGATCTAATAAAGCTGATTTTATCGGTAATGAAGAATGATGCAAAATATCATATAATTCTTTATCAGTAATATCAAACGGCTCTTTTCCAAGTTTTGATAAGGGTGGAAGATTGCGATAATTATTCTTATCAACTAGTTTCATCCTTCCAAATTTTCTAGTATCCTGATATCTTAAATCTTCATCTTCTAAATGAAAAACAACATGTGTATGTTTATCAACTAAAGTATCAGGTTTAACAATATTGTATTTCCCTTCCATTCTTAAATGAGATATGAAAGCATAGTCATCTAAAATAAATATCAAATATTTACCAAATCTATCTATTTCTCTTATAGTTTGATGTGTCACTTTTCTAACAAACTCATCCACATCACCATCTATGATTTTAGAATAATAAACATCAATTCCTTCAATCTTTTTATCTAACACAAAATTTCTAAGTGTTTGTCTTACTGTTTCAACTTCAGGTAATTCAGGCATAACTATCTCCTACTTTAAATCATACCAATTAGATGCATAAGCACCATCAGCTTTTAATGCAACTTTCATTAAAAAAGCATTTTCCATTTCTTCTTTAACTAATTTCATCATTACATCTAATTCATCTTTATAAACATCAAAAATCAATTCATCATGAACTTGTAAAATCATTTTAGATTTTAAATTCAATTCTTTCATTTTTTTATCAACTTTAATCATTGCAAGTTTTAAAATATCAGCACCACTTCCCTGAATTGGTGAATTCATAGCAAATCGCTTTGCTTGTTCTCTTACAATATAATTCTTATCATTAATTGTTGGAATATATCTCTTTCTATTTAAAACAGTTGAAACATATCCTTTCTCTTTACAATCCTCCACAACATCATTCATAAATTTTTGAATACCAGGATACTGTTCAAAATATCTTTCAATAAAATACCTAGCTTCTTTAATAGTTACACCAATTTCCTTTGAAAGCCTAAATTCACCCATACCGTATATAATACCAAAGTTAATTGATTTTGCTTTTCTTCTCATATCAGCACTCACTTCACTATCATCAACATTAAATATCAAAGCTGCTGTATGAGTATGAATATCTTTATCTTGATTAAACGCATCTAACAATGATTGAACATTTGCTAGATGAGCTAAAATCCTAAGTTCAATTTGTGAATAATCAAAAGACACTAAATAATCATGACTAGCAACAAATGCTTTTCTAATGAGTTTGCCTTCATTTTGTTTAACTGGTATATTTTGTAAATTTGGTTCAATAGATGATAATCTTCCTGTCTGAGTTAAAGCCTGATTATAAATTGTATGAATTTTACCATCAGGGAAAACCTGCTCCTGCAATCCTTTAATATATGTTGATTGTAACTTTGTAAGTAATCTGTATCTTTGTATTAACGGAATAATAGGATGAATATCCTCTAATTGTTCTAAAATATCCTGACTTGTAGAATATCCATGTTTTGTCTTTTTAGCAAATGGAAGCTTCAAATCATCGAATAGAACTTCTCCTAACTGCTTTGGTGAAGCAATATTAAATTTCTTTGATGCAAGAGTATATATATCTTCTTCAATAGTTACTATTTCTTCATCAAACTCTTTTCCTAACTCTTGTAATACTTGTATGTCAACTTTAGCTCCCTGATATTCCATATCAGTTAAAATATATGTAATTGGTATTTCAATATCTTCATATAAAGAATACTGATCTTCATCTTTAAGTTTTTGAATAGCTGTATCTTTTAAATCATAGATTGCTTTTGCTTGCTGAATGATGTATTTTGCATAAACACTTGTTTGAGGTATATGTTTCTTTGCTCCCTTGCCATAAACTTCTTCTTCATAAACAATATTTGTATAGTCATAGTAATCACATATGTATTTGATTTCATCTTTTAAACTTGGATTTAAAATATAAGTTGCTAATTGTAAATCAAAAGTCATTCCATTAATTTCAATACCATTCCATAAAGAAGCAATCATTTGACTTTTAATATTGTAACTGTATTTTTTATACCTATCATCTTTTAAATAAGCAATAAATCTTTCGTCTTTAACAGCATCTTCCATCTTAATAAAATAGCTTTGTTCTTCATTATAAACACCATAACCTAAAATAATAGATTTATGATAATTATGATCATATAATCCAGCAACTACGCTGCTGTCTTTATGAATTGGA
>CAZWZD010000208.1:0-3824 GCA_964638235.1 uncultured Erysipelotrichales bacterium | reverse complement strand
ACTACTAATGCTGTGGAAACTTATAATAGTGAAACTGAGAAATTTGAGATAAAAAAAGAATATCAGGGAACAAATATTGTTTTAGATGATTTTATTGAGGGTGTGCAATCGTTAATTAATAAAGGTGTGTTTAGTGTAGATTTAACGAGTGGGGATTATTATGAGAAATCTTCTGTTTTATCAACTAATGAAGCTTTACAGAAAAAGGTTGAAGATTATAATAATTTTATAGGAGCAAAAATAACATATACTATGCCAAGTAAAAAAGTAGTGTGTGATGTATCAGTTTATAATGAATGGTTATTATATAAGGATAATACTGTTTCTTTAGATAGCTCTAAGATTAAAGAATATGTTGAAGATTTGTCTAGTAAGTATGATACATATAATAAATCACGTTCTTTTAAAACTACTAATAAGGGCACGATTACTATATCTGGAGGTTCTTTAGGATATTTAATGAATACTAGTAAAGAAGCAGAAAGTCTTGAAAAGAATATTATAAATAAAGATGTTGTTACAAGAAAACCTGAATATTCAAAAGAAGAGCTTTCTAATAATGGAGTCGGCGGAAATTATGTTGAAGTGGATATTTCAGGACAGCATATTTATTGTTATAAAAATGGTTCTTTAGTTTTAGATTCTGCGTGTGTAACTGGTAATCCAAATAAAGGAAATGCTACTCCAAAAGGTACTTATAGGATTTCTTATAAGCAATCACCAGCTACATTAAAAGGACAAATTGATCCTGCTACTGGTGAACGTGAATATGAAACTCCAGTTACATATTGGATGCCTTTTAATGGAGGTGTTGGCTTCCATGATGCTACATGGCAGCCTACATTCGGAGGTACAAGATATTTAACAAATGGATCTCATGGCTGTGTTAATTTACCTTATTCTGTGGCTCAATCACTATACAGCTATGTTAGTGCTGGAACATTGGTTATTGTTTATTAAAAAGTCTTGACTTATTTCTTATTTTCTTTATAATAATGTTGCGGCTATTTCTAGGATATAAGAGTCCTCGACCTATGTCTTGGAGTATGCTAAGTTTATTTAAAGGAGGAAGATTTATGTTAACTAAAGAAGAAAAACAAGCAATTATGAAAGAATATGCAAGAAGTGAAGGAGATACTGGATCTCCAGAAGTTCAAATCGCTGTATTAACTGCTGATATCAACAAATTAAATGAACATTTTAAAGTTCATAAAAAAGATTATCATTCAAATAGAGGTCTTTTAAAGAAAATTGGTAGAAGAAGAGATTTATTAAAATATCTTAAAAATAAAGATGTTGAAAGATACAGTGCTTTAATTGCTAAACTTGGATTAAGAAGATAGTAGATATGGAAAGTATCTACTTTTCTTTTTAGTCAAATCAATGTATAATAAATATGTTCTAAATTTGTTCTAAAGGAGTGTGATTGTGTGAATACTAATGATGATGAACCGAATACATACAATTATATTTTGGAGGGATACTTATGGATGAAAGAATCGAAGAAATTGAATTAGAAATTAAAAAATTATTGAATGAGAAGAATTATCATTCAATTAGACGTTTATTGGAAGATTTAAATGAAGCTGATATAGCAGAGATTATAGAAGAAATTGACAATAAAGAAGATGTTGTTAGAATTTTTAGATTGTTGTCTAAAGATGGTGCTGCTGAAGTATTTACTTATATGCCAGTGGAATATGAACAGATGATTATTGAATCACTGACAAACAGAGAAATTGGACAAATCATGAATGATTTGTATTCAGATGATGCAGTTGATATTTTGGAAGAGATGCCAGCTAATGTTGTTAAAAAAATTCTTGCTGCTACGGATGCACAGACAAGAAAAGATATTAACAGTTTATTAAAATATCCTGAAGATTCAGCTGGTAGTATTATGACTGTTGAGTATGTTGATTTAAAAGCATATATGAGTGTTAGTGATGCTATTGAGAGAATTAGAAGAATAGGTGTTGATAAGGAAACAATTAATATCTGTTATATTACTGATGCTCAAAAGCATTTGCTTGGAACAATGACTTTAAGAGAAATTATTCTTGCGGGTGCTGATGAAAAAATCAAAGATATCATGGAAGATAATGTTATTACAGTACATACATTAGATGATCAGGAAGAAGTTGCTAGAGCGTTTCAAAAATATGATTTTTCTGTAATGCCTGTTGTTGATAACGAAGGCAGATTAGTAGGAATAATTACAGCTGACGATATCATGGATATTTTGGAAGAAGAGGCAACAGAAGATATTGAAAAAATGGCTGCCATTACACCTACAGATACTCCTTATATGAAAACAAGTGTATTTGAAACATATAAGAAACGTATTCCTTGGTTGTTGTTATTAATGATTTCTGCTTCAATTACTGGTAAGATCATTACTGGATTTGAAGATGCACTTGCAAGTTGTGTGATTTTAACTGCATTTATTCCAATGCTGATGGATACGGGTGGAAACTGTGGTTCACAGGCTTCGGTTTCTGTAATTCGTGCATTGTCTTTGGATGAAGTAGAATTTAGCGATTTACCTATAATTATTTTTAAAGAGATGAGAGTTGCCTTGATGGTTGGTTTAACTTTAGCAGTCTGCAATTTTATAAAAATCATGTTGGTCGATCAAACAACTATGTTAGTAGCATTTGTTGTATGTGCAACGCTTTGCGTAACTGTTATATGTGCTAAATTTGTTGGTTGTGTATTGCCAGTTGTTGCTTATAAATTAGGATTTGACCCAGCAGTTATGGCAAGTCCATTTATTACAACGATTGTTGATGCATTATCTTTGTTAGTATATTTTAATATAGCGACAATGTTTTTGAATATTTAGTAAGATAGGATTATAGAAATATCATCTATAATCCTTTTATTTTATGTCATAAGTTGGTTGACTATTGTAGACTTATGTTATATAATATGGTTGACAAAAGTAAACCAAGGAGGGATAACATGATTTTACAGCAAAGTGAGTGGATCATCATGGAGAAACTGTGGGAAAAATCTCCACAGACATTGATGCAGTTATATCATCAACTTCATAACGATCCAGGTTGGAGCAAGAGTACTGTAAGTACAATGCTAAAAAGAATGTGTAATAAGAATATTATTAGGTTTGAAGAAGGGAAAGCTAAACAGTTCTATCCATGTATAAATAAAGAAGATGCTGCGATTGAAGAAACAAATAGATTATTAAATAAAATATATAATGGTTCAATAAGTATGATGATGAGTACATTAGTAAGAAATAATAAAATGAGTAAAGAAGATATACAAGAATTGTATGATCTTCTTGATTCAATAGATGATTAATTCTATTATAACTTCATCATTACTTATTATTTTCATTATTATTTTAAGGCTACTTTTGGGAAATCATATAAGTCAGCGTTTGAAATATGCTTTATGGCTGATTGTTGCTATTAAACTGTTGGTTCCTATTCCTTCATATTCTAGTGAGATGAGCATAATGAATTATGTTGATAAAACACCTGTGTGTGTTGAAAGAATTAAACCTATTGAAAATCAAATATCAGATAATTCTTTGCATGATCAAAATAGTATTTCTTTGGATACTGTTTTAAAGATGGGCAGTTTTATTATCGCTAGTGTATTAATTTGCAGTAACTTTATATTTTATCTAAGACTTAAAGAGAATAGGAAATTGATTGCAAGGGATCAGATTAAAATATATTACTCTGATATTATTTCAGCACCTTGTTTATATGGAATAATTCCTGCTATTTATGTTACTGATGAAACTTATAATAAATACATTGTAACACAAAATTCCAATTTTCTACGATATAATT
>CAZWZD010000207.1:0-3827 GCA_964638235.1 uncultured Erysipelotrichales bacterium | reverse complement strand
TTATTAAAGATGGTTATAATAAAGAATTAGATGAATTGAGATATATTAAAGATAATGGAAAACAATGGTTAAATGATTTTGAAATCAAAGAAAGAGAAAGAACAGGCATCAAAGGTTTAAAAATTGGCTATAATAGAGTTTTTGGATATTATATTGAAATTACGAAAAGTTATCTATCACAAGTTAAAGATGAATTTGAATATACTAGAAAACAAAGTTTGTCAAATGCTGAAAGATTTGTAACACCTGAATTAAAAGAAATGGAATCTAAAATTATAAGTGCAACTGATAAAATGATAGCATTAGAGTATGAAATATTTGTTCAAATAAGAGAACATATCAAAAAAGATGTTCATTTAATTCAAGATGTAGCAAAAGTTGTAGCATCTATTGATGTATATCAATCGCTTGCAAGTGTAGCAGCAATTCAAGGATTCGTAAGACCTGTGTTTAATAATGAACATAGAATAGATATAGATGAAGGCAGACATGGAGTTATTGAAAAAGTTATTACAAGAAAAAATTATGTTGCGAATGATTTACATATGAATAATCAAAAACCAGTATTATTAATTACAGGACCTAATATGGGTGGTAAATCAACATTTATGAGGCAGACAGCTTTAATTGTTATAATGGCTCAAATGGGTTCTTTTGTACCTTGTACATCTTGTCATTTACCTGTATTTGATCAAATATTTACTCGTATTGGTGCAAGTGATGATTTGATTTCAGGACAATCTACATTCATGGTAGAAATGTTAGAAGCAAATAATGCATTAAGGTATGCAACTGAGAATTCATTAATTATATTTGATGAAATAGGCAGAGGAACAGCAACTTTTGATGGAATGGCAATTGCTCAATCTATGATAGAATATATTGTTTCAAAAATAGGCTGTATTACTTTATTTTCTACTCATTATCATGAATTAACAATGTTAAGTGATCAATATGGTATTCAAAATGTACATGCTAGTGCTGCTATTGAAGGTGATCACATTGTCTTTCTATATAAAATTAAAGATGGACGTTCAAATAAATCGTATGGTATTAATGTTGCTAAACTAGCAAAATTACCTGATGAAGTATTAAATAGAGCATCAGTCATATTAGAAACATTAGAAGATAATAATATAACTCATAAAGTTAAAGAATCTGTTGAAATAAAACAGGAAGTTAAAGAAAGCGAAGTAGAGAAAGTTTTAAGAAATATCAATCCTATGGAGTTATCTCCATTAGATGCATTAAGTACTTTAATAGAATTAAAGAAATTGATTTAAGGGGAAATTAAATGGCAAAAATTAAACAATTAGATGAAATACTTTCAAATAAGATAGCTGCAGGTGAAGTTGTTGAAAGACCAGCAAGTGTTGTTAAAGAATTGGTAGAAAATAGCATTGATGCTTCTGCCAACAGAATTGATGTATTTATTAAAGAAGGCGGCATTGAATTAATAGAAGTTGTAGATAATGGAATAGGCATGGATTATGAAGATGCTCATATGTGTTTTTCTAGACATGCAACAAGTAAAATCAAAGATGATCAAGATTTATTTTGTATTTCTACATTAGGATTTAGGGGTGAAGCAATTCCTTCTATTGCTTCTGTGTCATTGTTCACTTTAAAAACATCTGATGGAAAATCAAGTGTAGAGATAGAATATGAATTTGGAAAATATAAAGGTGATAAAAAAACCGACTTAAAAAAAGGAACCGATATTAAGGTAGAAAGATTATTTCAGAATGTTCCTGCTAGATTAAAATATCTAAAATCTGTAAATACTGAATTTTCTGCAATACATCAATATATCGAAAGATTATCACTTGCCTATCCTGCAATTGCATTTTCTTTGTATCATAATGATAAATTGATTTTTTCTACCAATGGAAAAGGACAATTATTGGAAGTTATTTCTAAAATGTATGGAATTTTAACTGCTAAAAATATGATACCTGTTTCATTTGAAAATGAAGAGTTTGCAGTAAATGGTTATGTATCTAAGATTGATACTTCACGTTCTTCTAAAGCGAATATTATTACATTAGTTAATCATCGATATGTTAGAAATGCGATGAGCATAGATGCTGTTAATAGTGTCTATCGTAAATATTTAGCAGATAATCGTTTTCCAATTGCAGTTATCAATATAGAAGTTGATCCTTATTTAGTTGATGTAAATGTACATCCCTCTAAATTAGAAGTTAAATTTTCTAAGGAATATGAGCTTAGAGATTTAATTATAGAGGGTGTAAGTCAGGCGTTAGAGAATGTTAATTTAACATATGAAGTAAAAAATAGAACAACTGAAAGAGAAATATTTAAGCCTGATTTAAATCAAATGACTTTTGAATTAAAAGATCCTGAGGTAAAAACTATTCCAATTGATAAACAAGAAAAAAAAGATGTAATACCTGTTATTAAGGAAGATAATGTTGAATATAAAGTAGATTTTAAAGAAAATGTTCTTAAAGAAGTTAAGCAAGTTAGAAAAGAGGATATTGTATTAAAGCCAATTAAAGAAAAGATTTATGCAAAAGCTCAAATTCATGGAACTTATCTGATTGGTGAAAATGAAAAAGGAATGTATTTAGTTGACCAGCATGCTGCTCAAGAGAGAATTAATTATGAATATTTTAAAGAAAAATATTCGCACTTAGATTTAACAATGCAACCTTTATTAGTACCTATTCAATTGGATTATATGATGAGTGATTTTTTAATTATTGAAGAGAGAAAAGCTTTACTAGATGAAGTAGGTATTCATTTAGAAGTTTTTTCAAATCAAGGGTTTATTGTAAGAAGTTTACCTTTATGGATGAAAAATATAGATGAAAAAGTATTTATTGAAGAAATGATAGATCAGCTATTAAAAAAGAATGCTGTAGATGTAATGGCTTTAAGAGATCATGCAATTGCAACATTAAGCTGTAAAGCTTCATTAAAAGCCAATACATTTCTTTCATTAAATGATATGCAGACGATATTTGATAATCTAATGAGATGTGATAATCCATATGTTTGTCCTCATGGCAGACCTACAATATTATTTTATAGTGAATATGAATTAGAGAAATTATTTAAAAGGGTGGTTTAATGAAAAATAAAATTATTGAATTTATTTTAGGTGGAGCAGTTATTATGCTGATGTCTTTTCTATTTGATGGAGTTTATGTTAGTGGCTTTGGAGTTGCTTTTATAGTTGCGATGATTCTTGCAATTTTAAATGCTTTTGTAAAACCTATATTATCGTTTATAGCTTTACCGATTACATTTATGACATTAGGATTATTTCAGCTTGTTATTAATGCTTTTGTATTATCTTTAACAGAAAGCATTATGTTTCCTGATTTTTATATTAGAGATTTTGGTTTAAAAATTATTGTATCTATATTAATATCTATACTGTATAGTTTTTTAGGAATTGGTGAAGATGACTAAAATTATTGTGATTGTTGGACCAACTAGCGTTGGTAAAACAAAGATGGGAATAGAACTTGCAAAAAGGTTAAATGGTGAAATATTAAGTGGTGATTCTATGCAAATCTATAAGAAAATGGATATTGGTACTGCAAAAGTTAGTGAAGAAGAAATGGATGGAATCATACATCATCTTATTAATATAAAAGAACCTGATGAACCATATAGTGTTAAAGATTTTCAGGATTCGATAAGAAATTGTATTGCTGAAATTGTTTCTAGAGATAAAACTCCAATTATTGTTGGTGGAACAGGTCTTTATATCAAAGCTGCTTTATATGATTATGAATTTAGCGAAAGTGAAATTGACCATGAAATATTTAAAGAAAAATATAAAAATTATACTA
>CAZWZD010000206.1:0-3844 GCA_964638235.1 uncultured Erysipelotrichales bacterium | reverse complement strand
TGACAGGAATACTGCCAATCAAGAAATATGGAAGTCATAGTGCTTTGAATATGTTCAAAGAGATATCCATGCTTAACCCTACACCTTTAGAAGAATTTATGGGATTTACTGAAAAGGAAGTTCAAGACTTATGCATCAAATACAATATGAACTTTAATACTATGAAAGAATGGTATGATGGCTATATAATGGGAAATGGTATGTCAGTTTATAACCATAGATCAGTAGTTTATGCATTGATGGATAGAAAGTATGAAAACTATTGGACAAGTACTGAAACATATGAAGCATTACAAATCTATATTGATATGAATTTTGACGGCTTAAAAGATGATATTATTAAACTATTAGCTGGAGAAAGCATAACTGTACAGACAACATCATTTCAAAATGATATGACAACCTTCAAATCAAAAGATGATGTCTTAACCCTTCTTGTTCATTTAGGATATTTAGGATATGACAATATAAACAAGAAGGTTTATATACCAAATAAAGAAGTCATTGATTCATTTATTAACTCTATAAGAAGCTCTAATTGGGAAAATACAACTAAAGCACTATTGAATAGTCAAGAATTGCTAGAAGCAACATGGAATGAAGATGAAGAAGCAGTAGCTAAATATATCGAAGAAGCCCATTTAGACACATCAGTTTTGACATATAATAATGAAAATGCATTATCCTATACAATATCACTAGCTTATATAACAGCTAGAAATCATTATACAATAGTAAGAGAAATGCCAAGTGGAAAAGGATATGCAGATATTGCTTTTATACCAAATAAAGACAAACCAGCAATGATAGTTGAATTAAAATGGAATAAAGAAGCAGATACTGCAATCAAACAGATCAAAGCAAAAAAATATCCAAAAGCATTAGAGAATTATTTAGATAACTTACTGTTAGTAGGAATAAGTTATGATAAAGACACAAAAAAACATAGCTGTATAATAGAAAAGTATAGAACTGTAACAAAATAACATTTTTAAAAGTACGGAAACTTTATAAGTTTTCGTACTTTTTTTATCTCTTACAACAAAAAGTAAACATTACTATCAACATTTTTTTCTCTTTAAGAATATTTCTAATTTTCAAATAAAAAAATGATATAATCCAAAAAGAAAGGAGCATATTAATGATTATCAACCAACTTATTAATAATTCTAATCTCACTCAAAGTGAGCAGCAAATTGCTCAATATCTTTTAAATAAAGATAATGACATTCGCAATTTAACAAGCTGTGAACTTGGCAAAATTACTTTCACTTCTCAAGGCAGTGTAACTCGATTATATAAAAAACTAGGAATTAAAAATTATCGTACTTTTATTTCAACTTTAATTATTGAACGAGAAGAATATTTTAAATACAATTATATTAATAATGATAATCCTGGTCAATATTTTACATCTCTTGAAGATATTCAAAAAGTTATCTTTGGTTTGTATGAACAGACAATTCATCATACAAATTTATTATTAGATAAAAATGTTATTACTCGCCTTTGTAATCGTATAATAAGTGCTTCGGTTATTGATATTTATGGTATTGGAATTTCTGATATAATTGCTAAACAATTGTCATTTAAACTTCAGGCTTTAGGTTTACCAAGTAGATATTTTAATGGTATTAATGAATTGTATATTAAAAATATGAAGAACAAAAAATCCAATGTTAGCATTTTGATAACTTTAGGTGGTAAAAATGAAATTATTCTTAAACTTGCAAAATTGCTTAAACAAAACAATATCTACACAGTTTTATTGACTGGTAAAGATGAGAATAAAGAAAACATTAATCTTTGTAGTGATTATATTATATTTGATACTAGTATTTTTGAAGATGTGGATAGTATGATTTCTATCTTTTCTGCTGAATATGTTGTTAATATCATCTATGCTTCATTGATTTATCGCATTCAACTTCCCTATACAAAATAAAGGTATATGAAAAAACAAGTTGATGAATATATTCTAATCAACTTGTTTTTACTTTTCAGAAAGTTTTATTTATTCTTATTAATAATATCAAGTGCTTGTTGTAACACCTTTTTACCATCCATCATTCCATAAGTTCTCATATCAATAAGTTCAACTGGAACCTGATTGTTAATTTCTTTTCGAATCTGCTTAATAAGATAACGAATCTGTGGTCCTACTAAGATGACATCTGCTGGTTCTTTTGCAAATTCTTCTGGTAATTCTTTTTCACTTGTTGCCCATATTTTGCAATCTATTCCTTCTTTACCTGCTGCATCATTCATACGAGTTACTAATAAACTAGTTGACATTCCTGCACAACATACTAATAAAATCTTATTCATTTTTCTTTCTCCTTCATTAACTGTTGCTTTGCTAAAATGACTTCTCCAGCAAATATATACTCTTGAAGATCATTAACTTTAACTATCTCAGGAATATATATTTTGGGAATTTCCTTTTCCAACTCTATAATTAAGTCTTCAATATGTGGAATTAAAGTACAGTAAATAGCTAAAACTTCAATTCCTAATAAACTGATAATCGACAAAGATGTTCTTTTAACCAACTCAAGCATCTTTTCGGGAGTATTGGGATTTTCGTGATGAAAATATTCCTTACATGCTGGTAAATACTGAACTTCTCCTGCAACACTCATCTTTCCTGTAACAAGCTGATTATTAATAATAATTCCTATTCCTGCATGAGTACTCATTGGTTGAAACATCAAAGCAATTGATGAATGATTTTGAATCGAATGGAAACCTACTGCTGCAGTATTCACATCATTAACAATAATAAATTCCTGCTTATAACGTTTTTTAAACAACCCTAAATAATCCATTTCTTCAAAACCATTTACATTTGCAGATGTTGCTTTTCCTTCATTAATAATTCCTGGTGCACTAAAGACTACTATTTTAATAGTTGGAAAATTTAATAAAATCGTATCAATTACATCATAAATATCCCAAATAGCAATCCTATTTTTAATCACTTCCTTATTAATAACAATTTCACTATGATCATATAAACGATAAGCTATATGAACTTTCGTTTGATTTCTAAATAATGATAAGCATAACAACTGTTCATCGAAGGATTGATTAAGTGGTGATATAGCAGTTTTTTTATTTATACTTTTTTGTTTATTGCTCATTTCTTCTATAAGCTTAAAAATACCTCTTACATCATATTTTGCAAATATCTTTGCTGGAATATTAAATAGTATTTTATCAGTATATATACTTTCTGCTTTAGAAAGCATATAAGAAATTTGAGGAGCAAGCATGATTACATCATATTCATCTCCTATTTCAAACAAATGATTATAACCTGTCGCTTGAATTTCATAATCCATTGAAAGTAAATCATTTGCTTCTTTCATCTTTTGAGCAAAATAAGAAGTTGTTAATCCGCCACTGCAGCAAAGCAAAATACGCATTTTAGGGTGATTATTTAATGATTTTAAACATTCTATCATTTCATTAAATAATTCTATTGCATGAAACATATTATTCATTTGAAAATGAAGATAGAATTTCGTTTGATGATCTTTGTTGCTTATAACACTTAGTTCAATAATATTAAAATCATAGAAAACAATTTTTCCTTCTCCATAAAGTGTATGTATAAAGATAATATCATAATTTTTATGAAGCAATTTTATTGTCCATGTTTCAAATTTCTGATTTAAAATCCACCTTTTATAAACTTCTGTATGAATATCAACTAAAAATTCATCCATTCTTTCACCCTCTTTGCATTTTCATATTAACATAAAAATAACAGCATTCAATTTAAAAACAGAATACTGATTAATTCAAACAAAAATAATTAAAAAATATAAAAAATTACGAT
>CAZWZD010000205.1:0-3851 GCA_964638235.1 uncultured Erysipelotrichales bacterium | reverse complement strand
AATGCCAGTAGCTATGTAAAAGAAAAGGCATCGATTGTTTGTGATGATGTCGATCAAAGAGGAATAGTTGATGGCATAGAACAACTTGGTCTTTAGGACCGGTTGTCAAAAATAAAGAAGTCGTGTAAAATACATAGTGAGGTGATTATATGAAAAAATTCATGAAGCTGTTTTTAACAATGGTTTGTGTTGTTTCATTAGTTGCTTGTGGGAAAAAAGAGGAAAACGTCCAAGTTAAAAAAGAAGGAACTATATATGAGGTAGGCAAAGACATATCATTTTATTATCCTGCTGATTTTGAATTATCTTCGCCAATAGAGAATGATAATAATGATGATATAGTTATCTTTAAAAAAGAAAATCAGGTTCTTTTTTATAAAGTAGAAGATGATTCTTTTGATAACGAAGTTGATCAAAAGGTTGAGTTATATAAAGGTGAATTAGAGGTAGCTAATGCGAAAGTTGCTGAAGTTAAAGAACCTGCTTTAGAGAGTGGGTTAAAATGTTATGAATATATGGGTGAATATCCTAAAACAGGATTAAAGTTTGTTCATCTTGTTTATTTTGAAGATCAGCATACATATATTTATGGTTATGAAGCTAATGAAAATGAGTATAATGATAATTTTGATAAAATTATTGTTTATTTAGAAACATTCACTAAGTCTACAGGATTGTAAATTATAAAAATTGTGCTAAAATATACAGCATATAAATAAATTATAAATAAGAGAAGTAGATTATTATTATTTTATAGAGAGAGTCTGATGGTGGAAATGACTTAAAGAGTTTAATTGAAATGCACTTATTTGAGTCTTTTGAAAAGAAAGAACGTTGATTGCGTTAAGATCGATAGAAGCATCATCTATCTGGTGGATGAACACATAAGTGTCTAGATAGTTAATGCTTTTTTTTATAAAGGAGAGTAACAATGAAATTATTTAATGCTTTAACAAACAAAAAAGAAGAATTTAAACCTATTAAAGAAGGAGAAGTAAGTATTTATGTATGTGGACCTACAGTTTATAACTATGTTCATATAGGAAATACAAGACCAATGATCGTATTTGATGTTTTAAGAAGAACATTTGAATATTTGGGTAATGATGTCACTTTTGTATCAAACTTTACTGATGTTGATGATAAAATCATTAAAGCAGCAAAAGAAGAAGGTATAACTGAAAAAGAATTAACTGATAAATATATTAAGGCATACGAAGATGTAAGAAGGGATTTGAATCTTGAGTTTCCAACTTATGCCCCAAGAGTGACAGAAACAATGGATGCTATTATTGATTTTATTGCTAGATTAGTAGAATTAAACTATGCTTATGTTGTTGATGGTGATGTTTATTTTAGAGTATCTAAAGTCAAAGAATATGGAGAACTTTCAGGAATTAAAATCGAAGATTTGGTTGCTGGAGCAAGTGAACGTGTAGAAGATAAAGGTGTTAAAGAAGAATCTACAGATTTTGCTTTATGGAAAAAGACAGATGAAGGTATTCAGTTTGATAGTCCATGGTCAAAAGGAAGACCGGGTTGGCATACTGAATGTGTCGTTATGATCAATGATATATTTGAAAATGGCAAAATTGATATTCATGGTGGTGGACAGGATTTAAAATTCCCTCATCATGAAAATGAAATAGCACAATCTCGTGCTTTAAATGGACATCCGATTGCTCACACTTGGATGCATAATCAAATGATTAATATTAATAATGAAAAAATGTCAAAATCTTTGGGTAATGTTGTTTGGGCTAAAGATTTAATTAAGGAATTAGGATGTAATGTATATAAATGGTTTATGTTATCAAGCCATTATCGTAACCCCTTAAATATGACAGATGCAATTATACAAAGTGTAAAAAAAGAAGTTGCGAAAGTTGATAATGTGATTAAACAGGCATCATTATATTTACAAGTTGAAGGAGTTACTTCTAAGCAGTTTTGCAAAGAAAGTGTTGATGAAATGGTCAATGCTTTAGCAGATGATTTAAATACATCACTTGCTTTAACACAAATATTAGGACAAGTTAAGGTTCTTAATCAATTTATGAGAACAAGAGATAAAAATAATGAAGATATAGCAAAGGCTTATCATACATTATTAAAAATGTGTGAGGTATTGGGATTTGTTTTTGAACCTAAACAGTTGAGTGAGGAAGAATTAGAATTATATAAGAAATGGATGGATGCAAAAGCTCAAAAGAATTTTGAAGAAGCAGATAAATATAGAAATGAACTTATTGAAAAGGGGATTATTTAATGAATCCGGATTTTATTAATTCGATGGTTCTTGCTTATTTAGGAGATAGTATTATTGAGTTTATGGCTAGAGATTATCTTATAAAAGAAAGCGGTTTAAAAAAAGTTAATGAGCTTTATCAAAGGGCAACACATTTTGTCAGTAGTAAGGCTCATGCTGATTTTATACATTATTGTATGGATATACAGTTTCTAACTGATATTGAGGTAGCTATTTATAAAAGAGGAAGAAATACAAAAAATCATAAAAATGAAACGGCTGAGCATAGATGTTCTACTGGATTTGAAGCTTTGATAGGATATTTATATCTTAATGATGATAATGATAGGATTCATGAAATTTTTGCTGAATTTATTAAATATGTAGATGAAACAAATTTGAAACAAATTTGAGACGAAAAATGGTGAAAAATATGAAACAATATATATATGGAAAAAATCCAATAATGGAAGCATTAAAGGGTGCGAGTGTTTATAAAGTTTATATGTTAAATGGCAATAAAGATCAAAAAATATTTAATCTTTGTAAAAACAATCAAATTCCTTTAGAGTTTGTTGATAAAAAAGAATTTGATAAAAAAGTAGGTAAGGCTGTTCATCAGGGTGTAATGGCGTGTGTTGAAAATTATCGCTATTATTCTGTAACAGAAATATTAGATGCTATACCACAAAATAAACAGCCATTATTATTAATGCTTGATGGATTAGAAGATCCACATAATTTAGGAGCGATTTTAAGAACTTGTGATGCTGTTGGTGTTGATGGTGTGATCATTCCTAAAAACAGGAGTGTTGGTCTTAATGCTACAGTCGCAAAGGTTTCTACTGGAGCTATTCATCATGTTAAAGTTGCACAAGTGACAAATCTGACAAGAACATTAGAAATGCTGAAAAAGGAATCTTTTTGGGTTGTTGGCTGTGAATTAGAAAATAGTCAAGATTATCGTGAAATAGATTATAATATGCCAACGGTATTAGTTATTGGTTCAGAAGGTTTTGGAATGTCCAGATTAGTTAAAAAAAGTTGTGATATTCAAGTTGTTTTACCGATGGTAGGACACGTTAATTCTTTGAATGCATCAGTAGCTGCTGCAGTTCTTTTGTATCAGGTCTATAATTCTCGTCATCCTTTATAAAAAAGGAGAATATATATGTATCATGAACAAGAATTAATATATTTATATCATTTAGGTTCACAAATTGCATATGAATTATTATTTGAAGAATATAAAGGCTTTGTGGAAAAATATCTGATTTTTAATTATATAGATACTGTGGAGCAATCAAGAGATGATTACATACAAGTAGCGTTACTGGCATTTTTTAAAACATTAGACAATTACAGATTTGATATGAATACAAAGATGATCACTTATTTTTCTCATACTATTATAGATGCCATCAGAACATCAATAAGATATGCAAACACCCAAAAACATATACCATATAATAAGTTATTGTCTTTAAATGAAGATAGACGAGAATATGTGATGCATAATGAAGTCTTAAATGATAAGACCGCAATATATAAGCCAGATGTTCAATTAAGGTTGAAAGAAGATATGGAATATTATCAAGGTGTT
>CAZWZD010000204.1:0-3861 GCA_964638235.1 uncultured Erysipelotrichales bacterium | reverse complement strand
AAATCAGCGTGTTGTTGATGGTGGTTCTTTAACTTTATTTAAAGAAGAAAATGGTATTTATAAAGAAGTATTTATAGGTAAGAATGATTTTTTACCTCATGTTACAAATGAAATATTTAATAAGTAATTGGAGGAAATTATGAAAACATTATATGTATCTGATTTAGATGGAACATTGCTTAGAAGTGATGAAACAACATCTACATATACAAATAAAATTATTAATGAATTAGTGAGTGATGGAATGTTATTTTCTTATGCAACTGCCAGATCTTATAGCACTGCTCATAAAGTCACAAAAGGACTAAATGCTAAAATACCTTTAATTATTTACAATGGTGCGATGATTGTTGATAATGTTACTGGACAAATATTGTTGTCAAATTTTTTTGAAAATGATATTATATCGGTCATTGATGATTTAATTAACAATGGTATTTATCCAATTGTTTATTCAATTAATGATAAAAAAGAAATGTTTTCTTATTATAAAGAAGCTATGAGCAATGGAGCAATGAAGTTTATTAAATCAAGAAAAGGTGATCCAAGAGATCATCCTGTAAGTCATATTAATGATTTATATAAAGGTTCTATTTTCTATATTACTTGTATAGATTATAAAAATAAGCTTGCTCATTTTTATAATAAATATAAAGATCAATATCATTGCTTGTTTCAAAAAGATATCTATACTCAAGAAACATGGCTTGAAATCATGCCTCAAAACACATCAAAGTCTAACGCTATTAAGCAGTTAAAAAAATATCTTGATTGTGATTATCTTGTTGTTTTTGGTGATGCTCTCAATGATATAGATATGTTTGAAATTGCTGATGAATGTTATGCTGTTGAAAATGGAGCTGATGAATTAAAATCAATTGCAACTGCCGTTATTGATAATAACAATAATGATGCAGTCGCAAAGTTTCTATCTTCTAGGCAAAAATAAAAAAGTGGAAAATCCACTTTTTTTACATCCAAGTAATTTTATTTTCAGTATCATTCAAGATTCTGATAATATTAGTACGATGTTTAAAAATAATCAGAGCAACAATCAGTGCGTTCGTACAGACTCCTATTGTATTATAGCCTATAAAAGGAGAAATACATAGAATACTGAAAGAAGCAACAATTGAAGATAGAGAAACATATTTAGATAATTTTAATGTTATTAAAAATATAATCGTTGCTATAATACCAGCAAATATATTCGTCATAAATGCATAAGCAATCGCAACTGATACAGCTTTTCCTCCTCTAAATTCTGCAAATACTGGGAAACAGTGCCCCAATACACAGCATAATGAACTCATATAAACAATATTAGGATTTAATCCAAACCATTTAATACAAAATCTTGTAATAATAATTGCTAAACAGCATTTAGACATATCTAATAATATAACAGCTAAACCAGCTTTTTTCCCTAAAACTCGTCCAGCATTTGTTCCACCTAAATTTCCTGATCCAGATTCTCTCACATCTGTATTATAAAAAAGTTTTCCTATAACCAACGCAAAAGGCACTGATCCATAGAGATAACTCATGATTGCAAGTAAAATTGTAATAGTTAACTTCATTTCATCACTTCCCTTTTTATATTATACAATAATGAAATGAACTGTCAATATCCTTTTCGGATATTCATAAATAGATTTATTGATATTTTTTATTGATATAATATGATAATTTCATTATACTATTTTGGTGAAAAAATAGTTTATTCATCTTTTTTCATTTTTATGTTATAATATTTTTTCAAAAGGAGGATATACATGAGTAAGTCAGGAGAATACAATGAATCTAATATTCAGATATTAGAAGGATTAGAAGCTGTTAGAAAAAGACCAGGTATGTATATTGGTTCAACCGATCATAAAGGACTTCATCATTTGGTTTGGGAAATTGTCGATAACGCTATTGATGAAGCATTAGCTGGATATGGTGATGAAATTACTGTTACTATTGGAAAGGACAACAGTATTAAAGTAGAGGATCATGGACGTGGAATGCCTACAGGAATGCATAAATCTGGAATACCTACAACTCAGGTTATTTTAACTATATTACATGCTGGTGGTAAGTTCAGCGAAGATGGAGGATATAGAACTTCTGGGGGATTACATGGAGTTGGTGCCTCAGTAGTTAATGCTTTGTCTGAATGGTTAGTTGTTACAGTTTATCGCGATGGAAAAATATCTACTCAACGTTTTGATGATGGAGCAAAAAAAATATCTCCTTTAAAAGTAATTGGTAAAACAAATAAGACAGGTACAACTATTCATTTTCTGCCAAATAAAGAAATTTTTTCTTCTATAAACTTTAATTATCATACGATTAAAGAAAGATTAAGAGAAAGTGCTTTTCTATTAAAAGGAATAAAGATTAATCTTATTGATGAAAGAGAAGATAAAAATGATACTTTTCAATATGATAATGGATTAGAAGCTTTTATTGAATATTTAAATTTTGATAAAACAACACTGCATCCAACAATTAATTTTGAAGATACAAGCCATGAGATTGATGTTGAAATATCTTTGCAGTTTACTGATGGATATCAGGAAAATACTATTTCTTTTGTAAATTTAGTAAGAACTCCTGATGGAGGAAGTCATGAAACGGGATTTAAAAGTGGTTTAACAAAGGTTTTTAATGAATATGCAAGAAAGTATGGTTTATTAAAAGCCAAGGATAAAAATTTAGAAGGAAATGATGTGAGGGAAGGCTTAACAGCAATTATCTCTGTTAAAATACCTGAATCAATCCTTCAATTTGAAGGTCAAACAAAAGTAAAGCTGGGAACACCTGCTGCTAGAAATATTGTTGATAATGTTATCTATGAAAAGATGAATTATTATTTAGAAGAAAATAAAGAAATTTCGGATAACCTTATTAAAAAAATGGTAAAAGCATCACAAGCGAGAGAAGCTGCCAGAAAAGCGAGAGAAGCTGCTAGAAAAGGAAAACAAAATAAAGTAGAGAAAATATTGAGTGGAAAATTAGCTCCTGCTCAATCTAAAGATAGAACAAAAAAAGAATTATATTTAGTCGAAGGTGATTCTGCTGGTGGTAGTGCAAAGCAGGGAAGAGATCGAAAATATCAGGCAATATTGCCTTTAAGAGGTAAAGTTATTAATACTGAAAGAGCAAATGTTAATGACATTTTAAAAAACGAAGAAATTGGTACTATTATTACAACTGTCGGTGCTGGAGTTGGTCCTGATTTTAATCCAGATGATTCACAATATGATAAAGTCATTATTATGACAGATGCTGATACTGATGGTGCACATATTCAAATATTGCTGCTTACTTTTTTCTATCGTTATATGAGAGGCTTAATTCAAAAAGGAAAAGTTTATATTGCTTTACCGCCTTTATATAAAGTATCCAAAAAAGTTGGTAAAAAAGAAATTATTGAATACGCTTGGGATGATGATGAACTTGTAAAAGCTAAACAAAAAGTTGGCAGAGGCTACACTGTTCAGCGTTATAAAGGTTTAGGTGAAATGAATGCTGATCAATTATGGGAAACAACTATGAATCCTGAAACTAGAACTTTAATTCAAGTATCTATTGAAGATGCTGCTATTGTTGAAAGAAGAGTTTCTGTTTTAATGGGTGATAAGGTTGAACCAAGAAGAGAATGGATAGAAGAGAACGTACAGTTTTCTTTGGAAGATTCATTTTATTTAGATTAGGAGGTCAATCATGAAAGATAAGAGAATTATAATGTCCCTTGATGAAATCATGGGCGATCGATTTGGAAAATATTCTAAATATATTATTCAAGACAGAGCTTTGCCTGATGTTAGAGATGGCTTAAAACCAGTTCAAAGAAGAATCCTTTATTCAATG
>CAZWZD010000203.1:0-3875 GCA_964638235.1 uncultured Erysipelotrichales bacterium | reverse complement strand
TTGATAAAGATAATGCAGAGTTATCTTCACAAAGATTAGCTTTAGTGCAAGCTACACAAATTACTTTAAACAATGCTTTAAATTTAATTGGGGTAAGTGCCCCTGAAAAAATGTAAGGAGGATATATGAGATGGTAGATTACAAACAAAGTTCTATGGTTGATGTTGCATTTGAATTGATGAAGAAGAAAAAGAAACCAGCTGATTTCTTTAAGCTATGGCAAGAAGTTAGTGAAATTAAAGGTTTTGATGATGAAATGAAAGATGAAAATGAATCATTGTTTTATACAAATATTACTTTAGATGGTAGATTTATTACTGTTGGTGAAAATCGCTGGGATTTAAGAAGTCGTCATAAATTTGAAGAAGTTCATATTGATATGAATGATGTTTATGCTGAAGAAGAAAATGAAGAAATTGAAGATGAAGATGAAGATGATGGTTTAATCGAAGATGACTATAATTAAAAAATGGAGGAAACTCCATTTTTTTGTTTTCTTGTTTCACATTTTTAATATATTTTCATATTTTATAATGGGGTGATAGTTTGGATAATCTTAGTAATGTTACTCAGGAATATTTAAGAGAATACATTAATATTTTACAGACAATGATGGATGAAATGACATCTGTTGATATTTCTAACAGTATTTCTGCTAATTTTATTTTACAGATGATACCACATCATGAAGCAGCGATTAAGATGTGTAATAATTTATTGAGATTTACAATAAATGTTGAATTACAGAATGTTGCTAATGAAATTATTGTGACTCAAACTAATGGAATTGAAAGTATGATGAGAGCATATAATAGATGTTCAACAGTTTTAAATACAAATACTGATGTTGTTAATTATCAAAATGCTTATAGAGCAATTATTGAATCAATGTTTAATAGTATGAGTCATGCAGAAATGAGTGATAATATTGATGTGGATTTTATTAGTGAGATGATTCCTCATCATTTAGGAGCAATAGCAATGTCAAGAAATGCTTTGAGGTTTGATATATGTATTGAGTTGAATAAGATACTTAACGATATCATTATTTCTCAATCTAAAGGTGTTGCACAAATGAGAAATATTTTACAGCAAATAAATGAAGCATCATCATGATGCTTCATTTTCTAAAAATTTCTTTTTATTTTTTATAAAATAAATTGTGCATAAGATAATTCCAAATGTTGTAGCACTTGGAGCAGCTATACCAATATATGTAAGTGATGCATTTGGCTGAATAGACATAATGTATGATAAAGGCAATCGAATGATAAATGATTGTGCAAGACCTTGAACCATGACAAATAAAGTTTTTCCATGACCATTAAAATATCCCATGTAGCTAAATAAGAAACTTGTTACAATGGCTTCTAAAGCAAATCCTTTTAAATATTCATATGCTCTATCTATTACGTTTTGATTATTTGTAAATATAGTAGCAAGAATATTTCCTTTAAATATTATAAAGATGAAAATAACAATTCCAACAACTGCACCTATGAGCATTCCTGTAACCATAGCCTGCAATGCTCTTTTTTCTTTTCTTGCTCCAACATTTTGAGCTACGAAAGATGACATTGATTGCATTAATGAAGATGGAATAAGTAAAATAAATGTAACGATTTTTTGAGCAACTCCATAACCAGATGATGCATCTAATCCTAATTTATTTACAAATGCACATAAAGCTAAAAATGAAATATTTGTTAAACATTCTTGAAGAGCGATAGGCAAACCAAGTTTTATAAATTTAGCTACTTCACTATTGAATCCAATATATTTTATATGGAAAGTGAAAGGTAATTGTTTTCTTTTAATAATTAGTAATGAAAGAATAACAGAAACTGCTTGAGCAAGCAAAGTTGCGATAGCAGCACCAGCAACATTTAAATGAAATATAGCAACGAAAATGTAATCAGCAACAATGTTAACAACGCATGCAATAGCAACGAATAATAATGGAGATGAAGAATCTCCCATTCCTCTAAATATTGCACTTATAACATTATAAGCTATGATAAATAAAATACCTCCACCACATATTCTTACATATAATACAGTTAAGTCGAAAGCTTCTTGAGGTGCTTGTACAAGTAAAGCTAATGTTGGAGCAAATATCAGCATTAAAATTGCTATTATGATTGATAATATGAAAAAGAAAGCAACGACACCACCTAGAACTTTTCCTATTTTTTCATTTCTTTCTTCTCCTAAATACCTGCTAATTAAAACAGTAATTCCCATAGTTAATCCAGTTATAGTAAAGACAACTAAATTAACTATATTGCTTCCTGTACTAACAGCAGAAATACCAGCATTGGTTCCAAACCAGCCAACAATAAGCAAGTCAACTGCACCATACATAGCTTGTAAGATTAATGCTCCCAGTATTGGAATCATAAATCTTATCAACTTATTTAAAATATTTCCCTCTGTAAAATTTTGATTGTTGTTCATATAGATCCTCCCTTAGTATTATTATATTGTATGTTTTAAATTTTTGTCAATAATGCAAAGAATATCTTATAGTTAATAATTATAAACTATTACTATAATATAATCTGTTTTGTTTGAAAAACATGAGATTTTATGTTATATTATTGACAAGGAAAGATATTTCCAAAATGAGCGTGGTCCTGCTGAGTGGACAATTTAAAATGAGCGTGGTCCTGCTGAGTGGACAATTTAAAATGAGCTACTTTTTATAAGTAGCTATTTTTATTAACGAAGTGAATACTACAGCTAAGTACATTAAGATAGGAGAAATTATGTTTAAAATAGAAGATTTTAAAGATACACCAATAAGAATTTGTGAAATAGAAAAGACATATTTAAATTATATAAGAAAATTTGATTATCGAGTACCCGTAAAAAGTGGCAGAAAATATATAGGATTAATCGTTTTTATAAATGGTATGCAATATGTTGTTCCACTTACATCAAAAAGTACAAAAGATAGAATAAGCAGTGGTAAAAATAAGAGAAGTCCTATTGTTACTACAAACATAAAGAATATGGCAGATATATTGCATAATAATATGTTTCCTGTTCCTGAAACAGAAATAAAAGATATTAAAGATATATCAGTATGGAGTGATGCTTATTTAAATTATGAATATCGTTTTATTAGGAAAAAATGGGGAAAAATAAATATAAAGTCAATTAATACATATAGAAATAGATATGATAAAAATAATAAGGATTATCATTTTTTAAATCGAATCTGTTGTGATTTTAAAAAGCTAGAAGTAGAATGCAAGGGCTGGAGTTATGATCATTTAACAATAAAACTAAGAGAAGATTATCGTTTTAAAGAATACATAGAAATTGAAAATGGTACGAATATTGCTTCATTAGTTGAAATAAATCGCTATGGAATTTTTTCAAGAGTAGAGGGGCTGGATAAAAATAGTTTAGAACTTCAGCATATTAGAATTTATGCAAAAGATGAATTTAATCAAGAAAAGTTTATAGATGCAGTTTTTAAAATAACAGATATATCAAGTAAACAATTAGAAACAGTTCACTCTTAATTTTGTAGTTAAGTAAGGTGTTTATATTATAGAATGGATATATAATATTTTATTTTCTTTATATTTTAATTTACTGTTGATAAAACAAAAGAGATTGTTAATATTTGTTTTGAAGAAGAGCAAAAAATATGTGAATATTTGTGATGTTTTTAATGAAATAGAGTTTTAATTTTAAAATTGATGTGCTATAATCTAGCCTGTAAGTTTATGAGGTTATAAACTGCAATGTATTTTAAGGAGGAATTAACATGAATGATGAAACAGAAGAAGTTGAGATTAATCTTCTTGAACTATTTCAATATTTAAGAGTTAACTTACAAAAGATTATCATTATAACATTGG
>CAZWZD010000202.1:0-3882 GCA_964638235.1 uncultured Erysipelotrichales bacterium | reverse complement strand
TGAAATTATCTTTTTAATGACATTAAATTTAATCAAGTTAAGATATTATAACAAGTATGTTCGTTTCAAAAAATGAAACGAATTTTTTTATTTAAAATTATGTTTCATAAATTTATAGAAAATAATTTTTAAAAAATATGATAGCACTTTCATTGATGATAAAATGAGTATGAAAGGGAGGAATTAAAATGAAATGTAAGAGATTATTATCTTCTATGTTAGCATTTTCATTAACATTTACTCAAATGAGTGTGAATTTTATTAATGTTTATGCTCAAGAAACTGATGTTATAGAAACAACTGATAGTATTCAAGAGCAAACAACAGATAATGATAATCAAGATGTTGATGAAACAGATGCTATTGTTGAAGATGAAACTGTTGATGAAGAAGATCAGACAGAAACAGATGTTGAGGAAAATGAAATAGTCGAAGGAAGTATTGCAGTTAGCGATATTAAGGAAATTAATGTTGAAAGTCATACTGTTTATTCATATGATCAAACAAGTAAAGATAATGAAAATACAAGATTTAATGTAACTAGACCTAGTTATATTGTATATCCAGATAAAAAAGTAGATGCTATTAAAGCTGCAAGTCTTTTAAATGAATTGGGAATAGGGGAACATATTGACGAATATGCATCAGTAGTATTTGTTGTTAATCCTATTGGTGATACATATGATAACTCTGTAGACAAGGATGCATATATAAAATTTTTAGATTATTATGCTACATTAATGAATACTAATATTAAAGTTATAGGTATCGGTTCAGGAGCAATTTTTGTAAATGAAGTTGTTGCTATGAACTCTTGGGCAATTGCTGGAATAATGACTTATGGTGGTACAACATCTGTTAAAACACCAAAAAATTCTGTACCAGTATATGTACATAGTGAATCAAGTGATGTTGTGGATTTTTATATAAAAGCAAATAATGCTTCTAAAACAAATGATAATGAAAAGATGACAACATACAAAAATGAAGATAACTCTTTAGAAAAAGTTGTAGTTAGTCATTTAAGTGATCAAGAAGAATCATTATCTAAAGCATTTGATAATGCTTGAAAAAATATTTTTAGTAAGAATTATAGAATGTTTAATGATGAAACTGAATGGTATATGGCAGGACTAACTAAGTATACAACTCCATATGAACTCGTTTCTTATGTAATGTATGATGAATTAGGAATTACAGTAAACAATAAAACTGATGTCATTAGCAGTGATGCATCTAAAGAGCATCCGAATCAATGGTTTGAATTTATTCCTTCACAAATGGAAAATGCAAAGAAAGGAAGTATTCCATTAGTTGTATTATTACATGGTAATAACAATGATAATAGAACTCAAGGAGAAACAAGTGGTTGGGTAGAAAAAGCTGCTGAAGAAGGATTTATGTGCATAGCTCCTGAATGGCAAAGTAAATCAGTTTATGCTGACTCTATTTTTTATAAATATACTGGATTGGGATTAGACGGTATTGTAAAAGTTGTTGAAAAAATGTTAGAAGAATATCCTGAATTAGATGCTTCAAGAGTATATTGTACAGGTTTATCTCAAGGTGCTTATAATACTTTGCAATTAGGAATTAGCTATAGTGATGTTTTTGCAGCAGTAGAAGGATCTTCAGTACCTTTAGATTTTAGCATGGGAGAAATTATAAATGATGCTAAAAATAAGCAAGAAAATCAATATGTTCCAGCTTATATTTTAGAGGGGACAGCGGATATATATCATCCAATTCCAGTTAATACAAGTGATACATCAGTTTATAATTTTATAAGAGCTTATGGTATTCTTAATGATATTGAAGTTTCTGAAACTTTAGATTTAACTTTAAATAAATATTTTGGTATTCAGCTTGATAATCAAGGTAATGATAATTACAATGGACAAGCAGTTTATGCAGGTACTTTATCTAATGATTTAGGAGAAATGATAAAGGCTGTTGCTATGGAACCATATGCACATTGGAACAATAAGAAATTAGTTGATGATATTTGGGATTTCATGTCACAATATGCTAAAGATCAAAATACAGGTGAAACACTTTTAGTTAATAAAACAGTTGAGATTAAAGGAAGTTATGATAAAGCAATCAGTGAAGTTACTTTTCCAAAATTTGAATCTAATGGAACAAAAACAGATGTTCATGTTTCAGAGTTATTAAAAGAACATTTAAATCAAAAAGATTTAATAGCTATTAAAAATATTAAAGAGAAAACACTAACAGTTGATGTAGAATTAAAAGATTTATATTTATATTCTGAATATTTAAATGGAAAATCAGAAGCTGGAATAAGTTTTTACAATATGGTTAATTATTTTACTGATGTAAAACAAATTAAACAATTACTAGATGAAAATGATGGTTATACTATTGTAGATAGTAAAGGAAATGAAGTAGATAGTTCATACATAAATGAATTATTGGGATTATTAAATCAGATTATGAACTTTGATCCAACTACAAATTTAAAATATGATATGAATGCAGTTTACGATTCTAAAACATTTAATGAAAATGATAAACTTGGTGGAACAGATGTTATAGCTACCAGCAAAGAAGGAAATGTTACATTTGAATTTCATATTGATGCTCATGGTTGGTGGGGATATGATTTAGGTGCAGATGATTCTATTACTGCATTAGTAATGGGATATAGTCAAAATGAAATTGATGCAGATCGTGCAGAACATGAAAGTCCATTAACAAAATTATATGCTAACTTCTTTGTTATTGAGATGGAAAATCAGGGTTCCGGAAAGTGGTATATGTTAAATAATACAGATCTTGAAAATCCAATGATTTATGTAAGTGATGATGGAAAAGAAGCTTTTATGATTGATGTGGATTTTTATGGAGAGAATGTTATTAATAGAATTATCAAGAGTGTGATAGGGGATAAATGTGAATCATTAAAAATTTTCTGTACGCATAATCATAGTGATCATGTTAATAATCTATCTAAGATAGCAGAAGATGAATATTTAAAGAGTATTACAACTATTATTTGGCCAGAAAACGAACCACATACATATTTAGATGGTGTAGATTTAGTCGCATTGTTTGATAATGTACAAACTATTAAAGATATGGAAAAAATTGAAGTTGCAGGAAATACTTTCCAATTTATTGAAATTCCAAATGAACATACTCCAGGAGGAGGTCAATTGGCTGATTTAACAAATAAAGTTATTTACAGTGGAGATTCTTTAGGAGCACAAGTACATTTAGGTGGAACGACAATAACAATGTCAAATGCAGATAATTGGCTATCAGGTGCTAAGAAAGCTGCTCAATATATTAAAGATAATGGAATTAAATATAATATTGGAGGACATACTCCTTATTTGAATACTGCTGATTATGCTTCATGGATGGCTACAGCTATTGAATATGCAAAAGAACAATTAGCATCTGATTTTTCATGGGAATATATCTTAGTTATTGTTGAAGATGGAAAAGTTGTAGTAGGAGATCGCTTAGCTGAAATATTTGAAAATGGCTTATCAGATAGAGAAGAATTAAAAATTGCTTCTGCTGGTTTTATCAATGATTTAACAGATGATAATAATTCGACATCAGATAATTCGTCTAACAGTACAGATCAAAACAATAGTTCTACAAATATTAATACAACTGTTGACAAAACAACTTCAACAAATCCAAAAACAAGTGATGAAACAATAATAGCAGGATATGGATTAATTGCTTTAGTAAGTTTAACAGTATGTATATATTCAAGAAAGAAAAAATTAAACAGTAAATAATTTATGTTAATTAAAAAGTAGTAGATTTTGTCTACTACTTTTAATATTATTTAAATATTGGAAAAAATAATTGATTTTTTTCTTATCTAATGATATTTTAAGT
>CAZWZD010000201.1:0-3891 GCA_964638235.1 uncultured Erysipelotrichales bacterium | reverse complement strand
AATTTATATGAGAAATGACCAATGATAAATATGTGAGTATCCAATAAGATTTGGTTATTTCATTGACATCTCAGATGACTTTTACAAAATAGGATGAATTGCTAAGCTAAAAAAGATAGAAAAGTCTAGAGATATTCAGCAAAAAGCTTTTCGTATGTACTTTTTAATTAACAGAGAGGGGAAATAGATATTGATATTAACTTAGTGAAGAATTGGAGGTAAAGTAAATGAAAACAATGGGGTTTACGATAAGTGATAAAGAAAATGAAAATCGTAGAGCATTAATACCTAGCGATGTTAGTAACATAAAACATGCTGATATGATATTCTTAGAAAAAGGATATGGAAATGTTTTAGGCTATTCGGATGATGATTATAAAGCATTAGGGGCAAAAGTTGTCTCACATGATCAAGCTCTTTCTTGTGACATTATTTGTGATCCAAAAATTGGAGATGCTGGTTATTTAGGTCAATTAAAAAATCAAACTATTTTTGGCTGGGCTCACCTAGTACAAAATAAAGAAACTACAAATAAAGTATTATCTAGGAATCTAACTGCTTATGTATGGGAAGATATGTTTTATGAAGGACGACATAGTTTCTATCGAAATAATGAAATGGCTGGAGAGGCAGCTATCATGCATGCTTTTCAATGCTATGGAGAGATGCCATATAATACTAATGTTGCATTATTAGGCAGAGGAAATGTAGCACGTGGTGCTATGCGTATCCTTACATGCCTAGGTGCTCATACTACTGTTTATAATCATAATATGGCAAAACTATTTAGAAAAGAAATTGCAGACTATGATGTAATTGTTAATGCCTTGCTTTGGGATACGACTAGAAATGATCATTTCATTTATCGTGAGGATTTAAAGAGAATGAAAAGAAATTCTTTGATTATTGATGTAAGCTGCGATAAAAATGGTGCTGTCGAGACAAGTATTCCAACTACATTGCAAAACCCTACGTATGTTGTTGATGGCGTTATGCATTATGTAGTCGATCACACTCCTACATTGTTTTATAAACCAGCAAGTGCTGGAATATCTGCAGAAGTATGCAAATATGCTGATGAATTAATCGAGAATAAACCAGGAAAAGTGTTATTAGATGCACTTGCAGTTGAAAATGGTATTATCAAAGATAAACGAATTAAATTATAAAAAACGACTATAAGAATTAGATGTTTTCTTTCATGACATCTTTTCTTTTTTTATAAAACAGGTGGCAAAACTCCGATGCTTTAGCATCGAGGATGCAGTCACTATATAATACCACATCGCCTAAGTGGTGTTATTAGTTTTGCAAAAGCATTCTTAAAATTTTAATATTAAATTACTTCTTTTGAAGATATTTTTGGAAGGAATAAGTTTCATGCAAAACACATATAAGTCTGGTAGTCATAATAAATATTTGTTTGTAAGTATAGAAGAAAACTACTCGTAAGCAATAATATAAGAGAAGAGAAAATGAAAAAAGATATTCGTGTTGATACTTGTTCTAATTGTCATCCATTCTATACAGGTAAGCAAAGATTTGCGAATGCTGATGGACGTATTGAGAAGTTCAATAAGAAATACGGTTTTAAATAAGATGGGGTATATGAACAATGTTTATTGTTCAAAAAAAGGTAAATTCATTTGAATTTACTTTTTTTAGTTATTATACAAAGCAACAATTACATCTGATACTTCTTCAATACCTAAATCACTATTTATAGTTAAGTCAAAGTTTTTTAATTGGCCACATTTTTAAGTTGTATAATAGTTATAATAGTTGCTTCTTCTTTTATCCATCTTTTTTACTTGTTTTTCGTAGTTATCAAATTCTTCCTCGTATTCATCTCTAGCACGTTTAACTCTAGACTCAAAAGGAGCATGAATAAAAACAGTTAATACATCATCAAAATCTTCTAATACATAATCAGCACATCCATTTACTATAATACAAGATTTATCTTCTTTTGCTATATGTCTAATGATTTTAGATTGAGTTGCAAATACTTGATCATTTAAAGGTAATTGGAATGTAGTAGAAGGCATAGTATAGATGAAGCTAGAACTTTTTTCTTGTGCAACTTTACGAATAGTTTCGATATCGAAACCTAATTCCATTGCAGCCAGATCAATAATTTCATTATCATAATATACAAGATTTAGTTTTTCAGCAACCCTTTTAAATGACTCTTTTTTCTAGATATCACATATTGTCCTTGTATTATCTTTGCTTATAAGTTTATATCACTTTCATATAATTTTCTTTTCATATAATCAATCATATATTGTTGCACAGACAAAGCTTCATCGTTTTGTTTCATAGAAAATCCATGAGCAACCCCATAAAAACGCTTCCCTTGAACTTCTACACCTGCACTCATTAGTTTTTTAGCATATTTTTCAGCTTCATCTCTTAAAGAATCAATTTCACAAGTGATTATCAAAGCATCAGGTAATCCTTGCAGCTGTTCATTTGTAGCATAAATAGGTGAACACAATGGATTCCTTGCATCATCTTCTTTTCGATAACAATTATCATATAAAGTTGCTACTTCTATAGGAATAGCTCCATCAATATAAAATTTATCTTTAGCTAATGTTGCTAAATCAACTGGCGGATAATCTAATACTTGAGCAATAAAATGAAACTCCTGGCTTTCTTTTGCCATCATAGTTACGACAGTAGAAATATTACCTCCAGCACTATGACCTCCTATAATCATTCTATCAGTATCTACCTTATATTCTTTAGCATTCTTTACAATATAAGAAATAATATCATAAACATCATTCTTATCATGAGGAAACTGATATTCAGGTGCTAAACGATATTCAATACTCATAACATTTATATTCAGTTGATTACAAACATTTTGGCAAAATAAATCATCATCTTCAGGCTTTCCTCTAACAAAACCACCACCATGAATATCAAAATATACTGGTGCTATTTCTTTTGAACTCTGATAGACTAAAACTCTAGCTTTACCATCACGAGTAGGAACAAACATTTCCTTTCCATAAATATCTAGATCCTTATTTTTCAAATCACTCTCTTTTCTTAATTCTCTAATCATATCTATCATAATTTCACCACCTTTATTATTTCCAATTACGAATAGCAGGATAACAAATCAATGCTATAACAATACCTACAGCTGATTGAAAAACATTCTCAGGTATACCACATAAAGCAATAACAATACTACCTTTTAAATACCATTTAGCTAAAAAATAACCAAAAACCATAATAACTGCTCCAATAATATAAGAAGGAATCTGCATCTTCTTACCAAACTTCCTTATTAAAATAGAAACAGCAAAACCCTCTAATCCCTTAATTAATAAAGTAGGAATAAAATAATAAGCATATCCACCAGCAACATCAGCTAATGCACTGCCTATTCCTCCAATTATAAAAGAAGAAAAAGGATCTAAAATAGATGCAAATATTAATATAAAACCATCACCCAAATTAAAATACCCATCTATCGCATTAGGTATCTTAATATATAATGTAGCAATCAATACAATAGATATCCCTAAAGCCGTTAATACCATATCTTTAATACTATGATTCTTGTTCATAATATAATCTCCCCTTTTGATAATCACATTATAGCAATTATCTGTACTTTAAAAAATATACAAAAGTATATTTTTTAAAAGGGACAGTATATTTATTCAGCAATTTTCTTCTTTATACTCTTTAAATATTCTGTTAATAAATAATCATCTTGTTTCCTTGGATTATCTAAGTTATATTTCTTAGACCATTCTCTAAAATGAAGATTTATATAATTATATAACTTTACTTTGTCTGTTTCGTTATGAAAAATAGTAATTAAATCTAATTGATCTTCTACTATTACTTTTTCATTTAATAAAT
>CAZWZD010000200.1:0-3906 GCA_964638235.1 uncultured Erysipelotrichales bacterium | reverse complement strand
AACATTTCACCTTCTTCTATATAGTTATCTACTCCTCTTACATTATTCTTGTAAAATATAATATCTCTATTAGAATCGTATTCTTCTACTATAATTAGATTAGTAATTGGCTCTACTATTATATTTTCTTTTCCTAATATAACAAATTGTAAATCTTTGTATTTTTTATGAGATTCATATTTTCTTTGATTAAATTCATATGTATTATATGATTCTATATTTACATATTCACTATCTCCAAGATCATAGCGCTGTTCTATTAAATTAACCATATCATGATTTAAAATAAAATTATAAGCTTTGGGATAAAAAATTTTAAGATCTTCTAACAAAAGCTTTTTCACAATATTTTCCTCCTTTATATAACAATTCCAGCCTTTACAATTTGTTGCCAAGTAATTGTACCTGTTAATATTCCTTTACTATCCACAACTGGTAAATTATTAATACTTTTTTCTCTTATAAAAGTTAAAGCATCTACCGCAAGTTTATCTCCATATATCACTTTTGGATTTTTAGTCATAACTTCATCTACTGAAACAGTATATATGTCCATATGTTTTTCAATTATTCTTCTTAAATCTCCATCACAAATAATTCCTAAAAGTTTATTTGAATCATCAACAATTGAAACTATTCCTAATCCTTTTTTTGACATAACCTGAATAGCTTCCATAAGCATTGTACCAGATTTAACATAAGGAATTTCGGTACCCTTTGACATTAAATCTTTTACTTTCAAAATAAGTTTTTTCCCTAAAGATCCTGCTGGATGAAATTTTGCATAATCGTTATCTTTAAAGCCATAAACTCCACTTGCTACCACAGCTAAAGCATCGCCATAACATAATACAGCTGTTGTACTTGATGTTGGTGCTAAACCTAAATGGCATGCTTCTTCAAATTTGGGTAATATTTGTACAATATCACTAGAAGCTGCAAGTGTTGAATTAGGATTACCAGTAATTCCAATTAAAGTTGCACCTATTAGTTTAATATTAGGTAATATTTTTACAATTTCATCGGACTCCCCACTAAAACTAATTGCAATAACAATGTCATTTGGAGATATCATTCCAAGATCACCATGCATTGCTTCTGCAGGATGTAGCCTAAAAGATGGTGTCCCTAAAGAAGAAAATGTTGCGGCAAGCTTTGCAGCAATATGTCCTGGTTTTCCCATTCCTGTAATAACAACTTTTCCTTTACAATTAACAACTAAATCAAGTATCTCAAGAAAAGTTTCTCCTAATGCATCACGTGTTTTCTCCAATGCATTAATCTCTATATTAAAAACTCTTTTTGCATCATTTAATCTATCCATTTTTATTTCTCCCCTTTCTAATGTACTGCATCATAAACTTTTATAACTCTCTTTAAAAGTTCTTCAAATTCATCAAGTTTTACCATATTAGGTCCATCAGATTTTGCATTATCAGGATCTGGATGAACTTCAAAGAAAAGTGCATCTGCTCCTGCTGCAATAGCTGCTTTTGCTAAAGGTTCTACATATTCTCTATTACCACCTGTTGCTGTACCTTTACCACCTGGTTTCTGAACACTATGAGTTGCATCCATAACAACTGGATAACCCAATTTTTTCATCTCACATATACCTGTCATATCAACAACTAATGTATTATATCCAAATGTAGTTCCTCTTTCACATAGTAAAATATTTTTATTTCCTGTTTCTTCCAGTTTATTTATAACGTTTTTCATATCCCAAGGAGCTAAAAATTGTGCCTTTTTTACATTAATTAATTTTCCTGTTTTTGCTGCAGCAACTAACAAATCTGTTTGACGGCATAAAAATGCTGGAATTTGAATTATATCACAAACTTCAGCAGCAATCTTTGCTTGCCATGGTTCATGAATATCAGTACAAATTTTCAAACCATATGTATCTTTTACTTTCTTTAAAATTCTCATTCCTTCATCAATTCCAGGTCCTCTATAAGCACTAATACTAGTTCTATTAGCCTTATCAAAAGATGCTTTAAAATAATAATCAAGATCTAATCTTTCAGCAATTTCTTTAACCTCCTTTGCAATTAACATAACATTTTCTTCTGACTCAATTACACATGGTCCTGCAATTAACATAAATTTACTCATCTTACTTTTATCCTTTCATTTTTTAATTCTTTTTCTACAAGTTCAATTTGTTCCGGTGTATCAACACCAATTGTCTGAAATTTTGTTTCTTTTACACAAATCTTATACCCATTTTCTAAAACTCTTAATTGTTCTAATGATTCTGACTTTTCTAATTCTGTTTTATCCATATTACTATATAATTTTAGAAACCAGGTTTTATATCCATATGCTCCTATATGTTTATAATGCTCTGCTTTATAATTATCTCTTTCATATGGTAAACAATATCTTGAAAAATAAATGGCATAGTCATTTTTATCACATATTACTTTTACTACATTAGGATTATCTAATTCTTCTTTAACTTCGATTTTTTTCTTTAAAGATCCCATATAAACTTCGTTTCTATCAAAGCAAGAATACAAATCTCTTACCATTTCCGATTTAATTAACGGTTCATCACCTTGAATGTTTAAAACAATATCATCTTCTTCTAACTGCAAAATATTTGCACATTCAGCAAGTCTATCTGTACCACAACTATGTGTAACAGATGTCATTAATGCCTTTCCTCCAAATTCATTGACAACATCAAATATTCTTTGATCATCTGTTGCAACATAAACTGCATCCAAAAATTCTGCTTTCGATACGTTTTCATATACCCATTGAATCATTGGTTTTCCCAATATTTGTGCTAATGGTTTCCCTGGAAACCTAGTAGAACCATATCGTGATGGAATAATTGCTATTATTTTCATATTTGTTCTCCTTTACCAATTTTATTTTTTATTTTATCTATTCCTATAAAAATATATGGATTTTTTAATAATAATAAAGTTAATCCATATATAATAACTGATAACCCAATTGAAATAATGCATACTAATATATCTTTTTGAATAATATTTTTACATAATATACAACATAAAAAAACTAAAACTGTACCAATCATATATTGATAGCAATTTTTCATAATGTCTCTTAAATTTATATATTCCTTAACGAACCTCATTCCCACTAAAAGAACAACAGTTTCACCAATAACCGTTCCTATTGCAGCTCCTTTAGCCCCCCAAATTGGAATTAAAAATGAATTTATTAATATATTGCAACATAATCCTGAAAAAACAGCAAGTAATGTATACTTTTCTTTGTTTATAGGTAATAATATATGCATATTAAAAAAGGTACTTACAGATAAAATAACTACAATCAATGATAAAATTTGCATAATTATTTGTGCATCCATAAATCCATCTCCGCAGAAAAGTATTATTAATTGCTTACTTAGCCCAATAATACCAGCCATACAAGGTAATGAAAACATAAGCAATAGATTAATAACTGTTTTCGTAATATTCATAAACTCTTTTTTATTTCCTTGAGACCATTCATAAGATAATCTAGGCATTACAACCGCTCCTACTGCTCCTAAAACATTTACTATTATACGATTAACTTTTAATGCAACTGTATATAGTCCTACTTGAGTATCACCTGCTAAAAAGCCTATCATTGTAGTATCAATATATGAATATAATGTATTAGAAATAGCAAGTGCAAAAAGAATGATTATCGGTTTCAAATGCTGCATCACATTATAATTACCATAATATTTAAATTTAACATATTTCCTAATGTTAAAAAAATTTAGTATATTACTTCCGACACTTGAAACAATGAGTACAATTGCATATCCTATAAGAGATTGTTCATCTTTAACTAATACAAACATTAATAGGAATGCTAAAACTTGAAATGCCATTGTTCTCAATGCAATATATCGATATTCTTCTTGAGCTC
>CAZWZD010000199.1:0-3914 GCA_964638235.1 uncultured Erysipelotrichales bacterium | reverse complement strand
TATCAAACACAAATGAAGTATAAGGATATAGATGAACAATATGAAACTAATTTGTGTTCAATCGGAAAATCTACCAAAAAGTTTGATTTTGTATTTAGAAGCCCTAAAAATAATGAATTAATAGTAATGGAGGTTAATTGTTATGGAACACAGGGCTCTAAACCAAACGAAACTGCTAAAAGTTATATAGAATTAAATGACAAAATCAAAGCAATGAATGGTGTTAAATTTGTATGGATCACAGATGGCAATGGATGGAATAGCTCAAGATTAAATCTAGAAGATGCATATGATAATATTGAACATTTATATACCATTAAAGATTTAGAAGATGGAATATTAAATAAACTATAAGAGTCTGGGGATTAACCCGGATTTTTATTTGTCTATATCCTTTACTAATTCAGAAATACTTATACCTAATGTACGAGATATTTTTTCAAGAATTTTAAGAGTTGGTGAATATTCTCCTCTTTCTAATCTTCCGTAATAAGCTTCACTAATTCCACAATAAACAGCAAATTCATACTGTTGAAAGCCGTTATCTTCTCTTAACAGCCTTAAACGATATCCAAATTTAACGTTAATTTTATCTTTTTTCATAAAAAACTCCTTTTTATATATTATACGTCATATATAGCGTTTGTCAATCCGAAAAAGTGTGATATATTAGAGATGTCAAAGGAAAAAAATTATTTTAAAGGAGGATTTATTATGAATAATGAAATAATTTTTAAAACAAAATCATTTAGAAAAATACCTAATCCGTATTATTTAAGTGATGAAGCGGCGATGAAAGGCGCTGAAATGTATTATATTGTGTGTGATGTTAAAGACGTCCCAGCTAATATACCAATGGATACTAATCCAAGAGAACAAAAATTAACTACAGCAGTTGCTAAAAAAATAAGAACAAGTTTAACAACACCTGGTGCTAATAACTTTTATTTATTGAATCGTGGGTTATTATTATCAGCAGAGAAGGTAACATTTAATAGTAAAAATGAAACAGTTAGCGTTGTTTTCTCTGATGCGAGTGTCCATGGTGATATCGATGGTGGACACACATATAAAATAATTCAAGAATGTCAATCAGAATTAGATTATGGACAACAATATGTAAAAATCGAGATTCTTACAGGCGTTGAAGACATGTTCCAAGAATTAGCAAGTGCAAGAAATACTTCAACTCAAGTACAAGACAAATCAATAGCTGAATTATATAATAGATTTGATATTATAAAAAGAGCTATACAAAATGAATCTTTTAAAGATGAGGTGTTCTTCGAAGAAAATGCTGAAGGAAGCATTGATGTAAGTGATATTTTAGCTTTATTAAACTTATATAATATTGATAGGTATCCAGATTTAAATGACTATGCGATTGTTTCTTATAATGGGAAGAAGCAATGTATAGATTATTATATTAAACAGCATATGGAAAAAGGTGAAACGTTAGAAAATCCTTACATTAAAATGTCTAAAATAATGGTTGATATTTTTAAACTATATGATCAATTAGAATTAAAAGCTAGAGATTATTATAGTGGTGGTGTTTCTGGGAAAAAATATGCATTAGTAGTTGGTGTTAATAAAAGAAAAGATGGAAAGCCAGCATATAAAACTAAATATTACAAAAACAATACTGATTATATTACACCAAATGGTTTCCTATTTCCAATATTGGGTGCGTTTAGAGCTTTAATAGATGTTGATTCTGAAGGATACTATTGTTGGAAAAAAGATCCATTTCATGTATTAGATAAGGTTGGCTCAGATTTAATGGAAACGACAGTTGACACAAGTAGAACTTTAGGAAATAATCCTAATGCTACAGGAAAAAATAAGACATTATGGAAAAACTTGTATATGTGTGTTGCAATGGAAACAATGCATAAAGATTAAAAAGGGGGTTAGAAGTTTATGAAGTTTAAATTAAGTGAATTATTAGCAATTTATAAGCCAGAACAATTAAATGCTTTCTTAAAAGAACATATAAACACAGATTTAGAAGACAATAATTTATTATTTGAAAACATAAGTGATAATTGGACATGTGTAGGAGGTACAAAGTATAATTTATCAGCTATTAATATGCTTAAGGATTCAGGCAAAGGACTTATAGAAAGAATTACCAATGGAATTGATGCCGTACTTGAAAAGGAGAAGGAAAAAAATGGATTAGATTCCCCTAAAACCGCTGACGATATAGTTAAAGTGGCTTTTCCACATTATTATGAAAATAAGCAAAATATTAAAAAAGGAGCATCTGATAGACAAAATGCTTGCGAAACAGCAGATAAAGTTATAGTAGCTATTAATGATAGTACTAAATCTAACAAACCTACTGTTGATGTGGTAGATCAGGGATGCGGAATAAGTGGCGAAAAATTTGGGGATACTATTTTATCAATTCATAAAGGAAATAAATCAACAACAGATAAAAACTATTTGATAGGTGCGTTTGGTCAGGGTGGTTCAACTTCATTACCATTCTCTTTCGCGACGATTATAGTTTCGAAAAAAGGTGGCAACATTTACTTTACAATCGTTAAGAAATGTTTATTTTCTGATATGAAAATGGATACATATTTATATCTTACACCGAATGGTCAAGTTTCATTGATTGAAAATGATGAGCATAACTATGAACATGAGTATATTAATACTTTTATTAATTCAGAATCTGGAACCTTAATCAGAATGATAGATATGGAGATACCGCGTGAATATAGAGTGAATGATGCTGCAAAACCAGGTATGCTTGGTGATTTTATTAATACTGAATTATACAATGTTAGCTTACCAGTAAAAGTTGTTGAAAACAGAGCAGATTTTACAGGCAATGCTCATAAACAAAATAGATACTCATATGGTTCTAACAATAAAATGATGACGTGGGAATATGCCAGAAAAGAATATTTTGGTACAATAAGTATTGAACACAATACAAAAGAATATAAACTAAATTATTACTTTATTCTTCCACCAGATGAGTCGGATTGGGCCAAAGATGCAAAATGTAAGGATATCTTTAAACAAGTAAATGTTCACCTTGATCCGATAATTTACACAGTTAATGGACAATATATATCTAGCGAAAAATTTACAAAATTAAAAAATGCAGGTTTAAGCTTTTTACAATATAGATTATTAGTAGATATTAATCTTGATGTTTTGGGAAAGGACAAGTATCGATTCTTTACTACTGATAGATCTAGAATTCAAGATTCAGATTTAACAAATGGTTTTTTGGATAAAGTAATTGAAGCTTTAAAAAATGAAAAAACGATAATTGACATGAATAATTATATTGCAAGTCAAAGTGTTAATGCAAATATAGATAATGAACTAATAAATGATATTAGTAGTAATGTAAAAAGTATTTATAATAAGTTTTTGAAGTCAGGTAATAAAATATTAAACATTAATAAAGGACATCATGTTAATCCAACTCCTGAAGAGATATACTATGATTCAATTCAAGAATTTGAAATTACTACATCAAAACAAGTCTTTTACAAGAATGAAAGCATAAATATTGTTGTAACAACAAAAGCTAAAAAAAGTGTCAATGATAAAGCAAAAATATACATGTTTGTTGATGGCAAACAAAATTATAATCATTCTGAATCTGTGATGAATGGCAGAATTCAATATACATTAAATGATATTCCTATAGGAATGCACAATATTCAATTTGATTTATATGATGATGAATTAAACCTATCAAAGAGAAGTAATGTATTTGAATTTGCTGTAGTTGATGATTTAAAGAAACAAGCTGAAAGCATAACTAATAATAAAGATTTAGAATTGAACATTCAACTTGTTGATGATAAGGAATTAATAATAGATACAGTAAAAAATGAAATTGACAAAACAATTGATGTTTATTTATGCTTAAATCATGA
>CAZWZD010000198.1:0-3926 GCA_964638235.1 uncultured Erysipelotrichales bacterium | reverse complement strand
TCAAAATACATCTTTAGATAAATTTTATTGTACTGATCCTCGTCCTAGTGATGATAAAGGTTTAATAGTAGTAGGAATCTCTGGTGTTGAAGATATGAAAGATGAAAATATATTGAGTATTTCATTAGTAGATAGCAGTGTTGAAAGAGCCCCTATTATATCTAAAGAAATTAATGAAACATATCATGAAGTTGAAGCATTTCAAAATATAAATTCGCTAGATATCGTAGCTAAGGGATGCTCAAAAGGAGAAGCTATACTTCAATTAAAAGAGTTATTCAATATCAAAGAGATTGCTGGAATAGGTGATTCTTATAATGATTTACCTATGTTTCATCATGTTGATATTGCTTTTACATTTTTTCAATCTCCTAAAGAAATCAAAAAGCAAGTCAATTATGTAGTTGATAGTATAAGTGAAGCTATACATATTTTAGAAAAGGAGGAATAAATATGAGCTTTCCTAGTAATTTTTTATGGGGTGGTTCTGTAAGTGCTGCTCAAATTGAAGGTGGATGGAATGAAGGCGGGAAATCACCTGTTGCAGTTGATTATTGTACGGCTGGATCTACTAAAGAACATCGACAAATATGGTATTTAGATAAGAATGGACAAAGAGCACATAAACAGTGGGATGCTGTTGATGTGTTAGAAGAAGGTGCTAAGTATCAGTTGTTTGATGATTTACATTATCCAAATCATATTGCTAGTGATTTTTATCATCATTATAAAGAAGATATCGCATTACTAGCTGAAATGGGATATACGACATTCAATACTTCTATTTCCTGGGCAAGAATCTATCCTTATGGCAAACAAGGTGGAATCAATCAAGAAGGGGTAGAGTTTTATAGAAGTGTATTTAAGGAATGCAGGAAGTATGGTATGGATCCTGTTATTACTTTATATAAGTATGATGAACCTGTTTCTTTAAATGAGCAATATGGTGGCTGGTCTAATAGAAGGATGATTGATGAATTTGTAGAATTTGCGAGAGTCTGTTTTAAAGAATATAAGGATTTAGTGAATAAATGGATGACTTTCAATGAAATCAATATCATTATGCCAAATGCTCATACACCTAAAGATAAGGCTCAAAGAAACTTAATATGGATACATCATCAATTAGTTGCAGCTGCTAAGGCAACGATAGCAGCACATCAAATAGATTCTAATATAAAAGTAGGAGCAATGATATGTGGAAACATGACATATCCATTAACACCTGATCCTAAAGATGCTTATGAAGTTTATAAACATTTTCAAGATTTCTTTTGTTATAGTGCAGATACTCAAGTAAGAGGAGAATATCCATCATTTGCAAAGAGAGTATGGAAAGAATATGATTTTAAATTAGAGGTTAGTGATGAAGATAAGAAAATATTGAAAGAAGGGAAAGCTGATTTCTTAGGTTTTTCATATTATGCCTCAGGAGTAATGACTACTCATGAGAGTGATAAATTGGATATAACAGGTGGAAATATCTTAGGTTCTATTAAGAATCCTTATTTAGAAGCTAATGAGTGGGGATGGCAAATAGATCCAGTAGGATTCAAACATTTTTTACATATAATTAATGATCGTTATCAAGTACCATTATTTGATGTAGAAAATGGAATAGGATTAATAGAAAAAGAAGATAATGGAAGATGCCATGACAAAGCAAGAATAAATTATCATAGAAAACATATTCAATGTATGAAAGAAGCGGTAGAAGAAGGAGTTAATCTATTTGGTTATACAACGTGGGGATGTATAGATTTAGTATCTGCAGGAACAGGTCAAATGGATAAAAAATATGGTTTTATTTATGTAGATATGGATGATCAAGGAAATGGAGATTTGCATCGTTCTCGAAAAGATTCATTCTATTGGTATCAAAAAGTAATTAAGTCAAATGGAGAAGACCTAGATTAATGATTCGTTTAATAGCAACTGATATGGATGGTACATTTTTAGATGGATCTAAACAATATGATAAGAAGTTTTATTCTTTGTTTGAAAAGATGAAAGAAAAGAATATTATTTTTGTGATTGCAAGTGGGAATCAGTTTTATAATTTATATCGACGTTTTTTACCAGTAAGTGAAGATATATATTATATAGCTGAAAATGGATCTTTTATTTCTAAGGGATCAAAGGAGTTATATCATTTATCAATGGATAATGAATCAAAGGATATTATTATTGATATATTAAATGATTATATAGAAATCATGCCTGTTATTGGATGTGTAAAGAAATCTTATATATTAAGTCGCTATAAAAATTATGAGGCAATGATCAAAAGATATTATGAAAAATATGAATTTGTTGATAGCTATCAACAAATTCATGATGAGATTCTTAAGTTTTCCATACATGATCCTGCTTCTCATGCTGAAATATATGTTAATGATATACAAAAAAGATTACCAAATCATTTAAAGATCATGACATCAGGCAATGAATGGATGGATATACAATATAAATATGTTCATAAAGGCATCGGAATTAGATTTATTCAGGATTTATTAAATATTTCATATGAAGAATCAGCAGCTTTTGGTGATCAAATGAATGATTATGAATTACTTCAAGAAGTCTATTATGCTTATGCAATGGATAATGCTGTTAAAGAAATAAAAGATATAGCTTATGAAGTTGTTTTATCAAATGAAAAGCAAGGTGTTTTAAGAAAAATAGAAGAGATATTAGAAAAGTTATAACAACAACTAGATAAGATGCTAAAATAGTATTTAGTAATGATAAATATTGGAAATGATAAGGAGGTAATATGATGAGTTTTCCAAATAAATTTTTATGGGGTGGCTCTATAAGTGCTGCTCAATGTGAAGGAGCATGGGATGAAGATGGTAAGTCTCCTGTGCAAGTAGACTATGGTGATCCAGGTTCAACAACAGACAGACGTTATATTCATTATTTAAATGAAGATGGTACAAGAGGGAAGATGCGTCAATTTGACCATTTACCTAAAGGTGCTCAGTATGTTTTATTTGATGATGTGAGATATACAAATCATGTGGGTATAGATTTCTATCATAGATATAAAGAGGATATTGCTTTGTTTGCTGAGATGGGATTTACAACTTTTAATACAACAATATCATGGGCTAGAATCTTTCCTCATGGAATAGAAGGTGGATTAAATAAAGCAGGTGTAGAGTTTTATCGTCATGTTTTTGAGGAATGCAGGAAATATAATATTGATCCAGTTATTACTTTGTATAAATATGATGAGCCAGTATATTTAGAAGAAACATATGGTAATTGGACAAATCGAGAAATGATTCATCAGTTTGTGGAATTTGCGAAAGTATGTTTTAAAGAATACAAAGGTTTAGTTGATAAATGGTTAACATTCAATGAAATCAATATCCTGCTTCATTTTGAAGGAAAAGAAGGGAAACAATTCGCATTTAGTGAATTACATAATCAGATGGTTGCTGCTGCTAAAGCTGTGCAAGCTGCTCATGAAATAGATCCTGATATTAAAGTTGGTACAATGGTTGCTGGTTTTTGTAGCTATCCTTATACCTGTGATCCTAATGATGTTTTGGGAAATTATAAAGCTTTTCAAGAAAAATTTGCCTATTGTGCTGATACGATGATTAGAGGATATTATCCAAGTTATGCTTCAAGAATATGGAAAGACAATCAAGTCAATTTAAATATAACTCAAGAAGATAAAGATGATCTAGCAAATGGGAAAGCAGACTTTTTAGCATTTTCATATTATATGTCTAATGTTTATACAACTCACCAAAATGAGGGCGAAACATTAAATGGTGCTGGAACATCAGCTAATTTAAAAAATCCATATTTAAAAGCAAGTGACTGGGGCTGGCAGATAGATCCAGTTGGATATCAGTATTTCTTACATTTATTAAATGATCGTTATCAAGTACCATTATTTGATGTAGAGA
>CAZWZD010000197.1:0-3930 GCA_964638235.1 uncultured Erysipelotrichales bacterium | reverse complement strand
TTTTTTATCTTATTTCCAGTTTCTGCTTGCAATTCGGGATAATATTTTAATGATCCAATAAGATTTGCATCATTTTTAAAAATACATCTCACAACTTTAGGTCTTTCTATTGGAAAGCCAGTATATCTTTTAAATTGCTCATCTAATGCTTGATTAATATCATCTATTAAAAAATCAACACTACTAATACCACCACCAATAGAAACCATATCACAATCAAGAATAGATTGTATTGAATATATAGTGCTTGCTACTTCTCTTAAAAAGTTTTGGTATATAATTAATGCTTTTTCTTCTTTTTCCTTAACTTTTTTAAAAAACTCATAACCTGTCATATCAGGATTTTTTAAATGTGTGTACTTTCTTAAAATCGCTCTAGTACTGCATCTAGTACCTAAGAAATGATCCAAATCAGGACAACTATAATTTGTAATTAAACAGCTTAATTCACCCGAAGAAAAATGAGTCCCTTCAACAATTTGATGATTAACAACTACTCCACCACCAATACCAGTCCCAAAAACAATACAAATGCCATTTTGACAATCTTTTAAAGAACCTTTCCATAATTCAGCTAAAGCAGCGCAATGTCCATCATTAGCAATAGAAACAGGAAGATTATATCTTTTTTCAAGTAATTTTTTTAAGGGAGTATTATTAATAAAACGCAATGCTCCTCCTGTTATTGCAACGCCTTCTTGAACATTGATTTTTCCAGGCATGCTTATTGTAATAGCTGTAATTAATGAAATATACTTATTGACAATATTATCCAAATCATTTAAAAAAATATTAATATCATCTCTTTGAGTTGGTATTTTTCCTTTTTCTAAAATGTCTCCTTGATGTGTTGCTAATCCATATTTAATATAAGTACCACCTATATCAATTGTTAAATATTTCTTCATATTTTCCTCCTTGTATAAAGAGAAGATGAAATCATCCTCTCTTTTTTAAACTTTACTATTTATTATTCTACAACTGTATTTTCTTCTTCTAAAGCTTTTTTATCTAATATTCTTAAGAAAGGAGTATAGATTGCTGCTGAAATAATAATTTCAATAACCTGAAGAACAGCTCCAGAAATTCCACTTAATAAATATCCAGAAATAATTGGTGGTGTTGTCCATGGAATAGATAATCCATTAGCTACTGAAACTAATCCAATACTCATTGATACATATGTTAATACACAACAAATCAATGGAGCTAAAAAGAATGGAATAATAATAACAGGATTTAAAACAATTGGCACACCGAAAATTAATGGTTCATTAATATTAAAAATTGATGCAGGTAAACTTAATTTTCCTAATTCCTTATAACGTTTAGACTTTCTCCACAATAATGCTAGTGCTAGACCAATAGTGGCACCACCACCACCAATAGCAATGAAGTTTGCATAAAATTCAAAGTTGATAATATTTGTAGCTTTCATTCCTGCTTGGAATGCCACTAAATTTTCCGATGACATTGCACGCCATGCAGGTTCAAAGATTGAAGTAATAATTGCAGGCTGTATTCCAAAAAACCAAGATACTGAAATCATAAATACTATTAAAATCATTGTTGGTAAACTACTAGTTAAATGTTGGAATGGTAATTGTATTATTGAATAAATAAAATTATGCGCAGATCCAAAACTTGTCATTGCAAATCCTATTCTAATAATAACACAGATAAGCATGAATAATAATGCTGGAATCAAAGAAGTAAATGATGCTGATACATTGGCAGGAACTCCTTCTGGCATTTTAATGACCCAACCACGTTTTAATACAAATCTATTCATTTCAACTGCAGCAATAGCAACAATCATTGTTAAAAATAATCCAGATGCTCCTAAATTATCTAAAGGAATACCAGTTGCTCCTGTTTCTGAATTAATGAATGGAGTAAGGATCATAAATCCTGCTACTGCCATTGCTTGTGAAGATCTTCTATCAATTTTGTAATAATTTGATAATGATTCACTTACACCTAATAATACAAATAAAGACATCATTGAAACACTACAGAAGAATGGTATATAAAAGAAATTAGACCATCCATCTCCGAATGTTTTTGCCATAAAATCACTATAACCCTCAATAGGTAATTGACATAATAATAAGAATATAGATCCAATTATCAACATTGGCATTGCTACATAAAATCCTGATTTAATAGCTTCCATATAACGATTTGTATTTAAAGCCGTTAACTTCGTTGCTAAAAAATTCTCTACTTTTTCAAACATATTTTGTCCTCCATTTATTTATATTGCTCTGTTGTGTATAACACCATTTTATACAACCTTTTTATAGGAAACCTTATTTATAATTCTTTCCCATTTGTTTTAATAACATTTTTATACCATTCAAAAGAGTCTTTTTTTATTCTTTTAAATGAACCATTTCCACAATCATCAACATCTACATATATAAATCCATATCTTTTACTCATTTCTCCTGTTGAGGCAGAAACTAAATCTATACAACCCCATGTCGTGTAACCAAAAATATCTACTCCATCTATAAGAACAGCTTTCTTCATTTCTAAGATATGTTCCTTATGATATTTGATACGATAATCATCTTTGATTGTTCCATCATCTTCAATTATATCATAAGCACCTAATCCATTTTCTGCAACAAATAATGGTATTTGATATCTTTCATATAAATAATTCAAATAGATTCTAAAGCCTTTTGCATCAATCTCCCATCCCCATTCAGATTTATTTAAATAAGGATTCTTGACACTAGTAAATATCGATGTTTGTAAATCTTCTTAATTTGGATTACTTTGAACTGTTAAAGAACGATAATAGCTGAAAGATAAAAAATCCACTTTTCCTTTCATCAATATTTCATCATCATTCTCTTCCTTATTTATTACTATACCATTTCTTTCAAACTCTCTTAGCTTATAACGAGGATAATATCCTCGGCATTGAACATCCGAATAAAAGAAATGCGTGTTCATTTCATTTAAACTCAATAAAATATCATCAGGATTGCAACTATAAGGATAATATAATAATCCTGCTAACATCATTCCCACTTTATTTTCAGAATCAATTTCATGAGCTTTTATTACTGCTTTTGCACTTGCTATAAACTGATGATGAGCAGCTTGATAAACTTCTTGTATCGTAGGTTTTTCACCAATTCCTGCTTGCCATGGGCTAATATTCAAACAATTAATTTCATTAAATGTAAGCCAATATTTAACTTTATTTTTATATCTTTTAAAAATAACTTCACAGTAATGTTCAAAAAAATCAATTAGCTTTCTATTTTGCCAACCACCATAATGATTAATTAATGTTAATGGTGTTTCAAAATGTGAGATAGTAACTAATGGTTTAATACCATATTTTAGGCATTCATCAAATAGATTATCATAAAATTTTAATCCCTCTTCATTAGGTTCTTCTTCATTACCTCTTGGAAAGATTCTTGACCAATTGATAGACATTCTATAAACTTTATAGTTCATTTCAGCAAATAGTTTAATATCTTCTTTATAATGATGATAATGATCAATAGCTTTATGTGATGGAAAATAGCAGTCTGCATTGTAATCCATGCAATTTTTTCTTTCCACATGTGGTTTACTTGCTAATCTTACATCTGCAATACTTGGACCTTTTCCTTCTTCATTCCACGCTCCTTCCAATTGATTAGCTGCTGTTGCTCCTCCCCAAAGAAAATCTTTTGGAAATTCCATATTTGTAATATCCATACATCTACTCCTTTCTTTATTTTTAATACACAACTTCTTGAGCCGATTAAATATTAGCATAATAGATAAAATAAAAATACAGTTTGCAAACGTTCTGTATTTGTGTTTCATTTTTATTTTTTTCTTTCTTATTTTTTTGAAATGCCATTACAAAATCATTGTTTATAAATCTATATTTATCTATAATTAGTATTAAGAAAG
>CAZWZD010000196.1:0-3941 GCA_964638235.1 uncultured Erysipelotrichales bacterium | reverse complement strand
AAACACATCGACATCTATAAACGACATTGATGAAACCGGTATTACAAATAATAAGGAGTGAAAAATATGGCAAATTTAAATGAACTGAAGGACAAGGCGCTCGCCGCTATGGGTACTATAATCGATAAATCAACGGAGTTATACGGTGCGGCTGAGGAAAAAGCAAAATATATCGCTAAAACTACGAAACTCAAAGCCGATATTGCCAAGGAAAATGCAGATTTAAAAAAGCTGTACGCAGACCTCGGCAGCCTGTATTACTGCATACACAAGGACGATCCCGAGGACGGTCTGATCCAAATCTGTGAAGAGATCAAATGTGCCGCCGATAAGATCGAGGTGAAACAGCGAGAGCTTGAGTCGCTCGCCGCTGAAGCCAAAGCAGCAGATATTGAAATAGATATTGAGGATAATGATTTAGATATAGAAGAAATAGATGATGTTAATGTAGAAAGTTTTGATAATGTTAATTTTAGCTTTGAAGAAGATGAAAATATAGAAGATGAAGAAGAATTAGAGGAAGATGATGAGTTAGATAATATTGAAAATAATGATAACAAAGAGATAGATAGTGAAGTGAGTAAAGCTGGGATTAATGAAGTTAATGAAAATGATGAAGATGTTATTGACTTGAATGATAAGGTTGATGCTCATTTGCAGGAAGAATATGTTAGTTTTAGTGATAATCAGAATTTGATTGATGAGTTAAATAATCAAAATAATGATTTGAATTTGGAATTACAGCAATTAAATGAGAAGTTATCTAATTTAAAAGAACAGTTAGATGATGAAAATATTTCAATTGAAGAAAAAGAGAGTTTACAGGAAGAGTACAATGATTTAAAAGCACAGAATGATTTGATTAATGAACAGTTAGAAAAGAATGCAAGTCATTTGGATAAACTAAATGTAGAGAAATTTGAGATACAGAAGATTTCTGAATATGAAATGAAAGATGTTGATGCTAACATTGATGAAACTATGACAGACTTTGAAAAGAGTGGTATTACTTTTGAAGAAGCGAGAGATGGCAAAAATAGTGAAGAGTTTGTTAATAGTTCTAAACAAGCATGTTTAGATTTAGCACAGCAGGAAGCTATAGTGAAAAGTGCAGAGCAGGTTAAATTTCAAGAAATACATGATTATGTTTGTAGTCAAAATATGGATCGATATGAAGCAGCAGATGATCCTAAATATCAGCAGTTAGTACAAGAATACAGAGATATTAAAGATAAGAGTGAAGATATTCATACAAAACTTAATGTTTTAGATGCAAATGCTATGACAGTTGCGTATTATCAAGATATAGAATATGAGTCTATAGATCAACAAAATCTTGATGAACATACTTATCATACAAGTGTTTACGATGCTGAAGAGTTGGGAAATAAAGATATAGAAACTGTTAGAGAAGAAGCTGATTTAGAACTTCAAGAAAGTATTGAGGAATTAAGGGAAACTATTGAAAATGGTATAGATGATCCTGAATTAACGAATTATTTTGTAGATGAAGTTAAAGCTAATGAAGTGTTAGAAAATTTTAAGCAGAGTAATTGGGAAAATCTTACGATTGAGGAAAAGAAGGAAAGTATAGAAAAATTACAAGCGTACAATCAAGAAATATTAGGAATTAAAGATGATATTAAGATTGAATATTATTACAAAGAAGATGAGAGTGATTTTGGTTTTTATCATCATGGAAGTCATTCTATGCATATTAATGAATATAATTTAAATGATAATAAAGAAACTGCTGATACAATTGCTCATGAAATGAGGCATGCATATCAGTATCAAAGAGCAGAAATATTAGAAAATGATAGAGATATAGAATTTATGGTGAATAATACACCGGGTAATTATATTAGACCTGAAGTTGACTTTGATGGATATCGTAATCAAAGTGTTGAAAAAGATGCAATAGCATATGGACAGAGATTTAAAGATTATATAGATGATATGGAAAAGAAAGAAAATGAAGAGAATGATTTAGATGATCAAAATCATAATTAAATAAAGGTGGAATGAATATGAAAACAATGATAAGAAATGGAAGGGCATTGATAAAAGATGAAAACGGAAACGCTGGTTATGTTTCTGTTTTCCAGTTTAATGATATTTATCATGAAGAAGGTATTGATGATGGACTTGTTATTTTATTTACTATCATCAATAGCAGGCAGTTTAAGATTGATGAGTTAGTTATAAATTATACAACTGCAAATGGAGATGAAACAGGTGATGTTTATACTTCAGATAGTTTTAAAGATGAGTTTAAGACTTTATCGTCTTTTTGCTTGAAATATAATCAAAAGGATTTGAATGGCTGGAAAATACAATTGAGCAAGGGTGATAATATTTCTGGCAAGGATCATAGTTCAGTATCTATAATAACCCAAGAGAAGTTTAATTATCTACGACAGTTAGTGATGATAGAAAGTGAATCTTATGAATATCATACTTATCCAGTTCATTTAATTTCTTATTTATGTCATAGAGAAAATATAAGTACAAGATTAGCAGTACAATCATTACAAAAATTATCGAAGCAGAATGATCTTTATCAAGAATTTGCGAAATGTATTCAAAACAATGATTATATTCCTCCATGCAATGGTATTGAGGTAGAAGGATATAATGCTGTAAGATTGATTAATGAAGTTGGATTGCATCCTATCGGAGCTTATCAATCATTGGTACATTTAAGGGAAGATAGGAAAACTGCTTTAAAGAATATAAATAGAGGAATTATAAGAAAATAGGTGATGATTATGGATTCTATTTATTATATATCTGTTGGTAAACATTATGATTTTTCTGATATATCATTTTCTTTAGGTAACAGTTTGAATTGTTTACATATTATTCATGATTATAGTGAATTGAAAGATATATTGGAAAATACTATTTCTTCTGATATAAGTATGATACATATTATTGTGGAAGAAGATAGTGAATTGTATATAATGTTGTCTTATTATTTAAGATTACTTTACCCTCATTTAAAATTAGTATGCATTTGTTTTGATGATGGAATGTTGATTGATGATTTAGAGTATTTTAATCATTTAAAAGAAAATGATGATGGTGTAGTATTGGAACAGAATTTTCTTCAGGATAAATTATATGATGAAATAATTATGTTTGATAGTGCTGATGAGTATGCTTTAGTTAGACAGTGTGCTTATTTGCAGTCTGGAAAAATGGAAGTTTTAACAATCAATTATCCTTCTAATAGTGAGTTGGATAGTTATATTAAGTCTTATATTCAAACTCAATTAAATGAACATATGAAGAATTTGGATTTTAAAAATATCGATGTATTTTTAAAGTATATTGGAATAGATAAGAATCATTTGCGTGAGAATTTACATAATGATCAATTGATACATTCTGTTTGTGATGATGAAGATAAAGAATATAAATGGGATGATGTTTATGGTAAAAGTCCTAAGTTGAATATTCAGCAGTATTTAAAGTTAAATGAGCAAAGAATAAAAGAATATTTTAATAAAAGACAAGAAGTTCTTGTTTCTAGGATTAAAGATAATTTATTGGGGATTTTAAAGAATAAAGGGATATATTATTATATTTATTTTTTGGATATTGAAAATACTTATAGTTTATATCAGTTAATAAAGAAGGAAAAAGAGATTGATATAAATCATATTTTAGAGCTTAATAAAAAAACATATGCTACTCTGAAAGAAAAGTATGCTATCGCAAAGAATGCTCATGGATTTTTTAGCAATAAAGAAGAAAAATTGGAAGATGTGCTTCAATATTTAGATTTGTTTGTTTCCCAAATGTATGAAATTTATCGTTTTGAAGCTATGGAAAAGATTTATAATGAAACATTAGTTTATTTAGAATCATTGAATATGCATTGTGATTGTATATCAACAGCTATTCCTTTGAATATAAGCAGAATTTTAGATACT
>CAZWZD010000195.1:0-3958 GCA_964638235.1 uncultured Erysipelotrichales bacterium | reverse complement strand
AAATTCCGGTGCTAATGTTTAAAAAATTTTAAGACATTTTCAAAATTGCTTGACAATATTGATAATATCTCACTTTTTGTAAAAATGTATTAAATTGATGTTTACAAGTACGAAAACAGATACTGTTATTTATTGTGATTTATTTCTGTTAAAAAATATAAGCATAGTTTCCTATGCTTATAAAAGTGCAGCACCAATTAATCCTGCATCATCAGAAAATTTTGCTAATTTATATTTCAAATATTCAGGTTTAATATAATACTTCTTAGCTTTTTCAAATACTAATTCAACAAAATCTGGATTATAGTTTGCGATTGAACCACCAACAACATATATCTCTGGATCAATAACACAACCAACATTCGCAATTCCTTTTGCAGCTATATCTGCTGTTTTCTCTACTAATTTGATTGCTGTTTCATCACCTTCATGATATAAACCAAATAATTCTTCAGCAGTCATAGGTCTACCAAAAATTTCTTCAGCAATAATTGACAACCCATAACCTCCACATTGCTCATTCAAACTACCAGCATTTGTTCCTTTATGCTGATGATGATCTTCATTAACAATCATATTATAAATTTCACCAGCACATGTACTAACACCATTAATCAATTCATTTCTAAAAACATACGCACCACCAAAACCAGTAGACATAGTAATATAATAAACTGACTCATAACCCTTTCCTGATCCTAATATTGCTTCTCCCAATCCAGCAACATTCGCATCATTACTCATTGTTGTTTTAATACCTGTTTCTTTAATAAAATGTTCAACTATTGGAAAATTATCCCATCCTTGCAAATTGGGTGGATTAAGAATTATTCCCTTATGAGCATCCAATGGACCTGGACAGCCAATACCAATACTTTCAATCTCGCCATCAAACTCATTAATAAATGCTATCATTGGTTTCAAATTCTCTGTAGCATTTTTACTTTTATCATTTGGAGTTCTATAATATTTAACCTTGTTCATCACATCATCAAAGATAGCACATCTTAAATTTGTTCCTCCAATATCAATACCTACTCTATACATTTCATTTCCTCCTCTTAAATATATTATACATAAAAAATCCCATTTAATCATTAATAATTAATCAAATTATTTGAGCAATTTTATAATTGTGCTATAATAGGCGTGAAACAAAAGAAAGAAGGTATATTTATGAGTAAAGTAGATATTATTTCTGGTTTTTTAGGAGCTGGTAAAACAACTCTTATCAAGAAACTAATTAAAGAAGCTTTTAATAATGAACAAGTTGTTCTTATTGAAAATGAATTTGGTGAAATTGGAATTGATGGTTCTTTTCTAAAAGAAGCAGGAATTGAAATAACAGAAATGAACTCAGGATGCATCTGTTGTTCATTGGTTGGAGATTTTGAAGAAGCACTTAAACAAGTAGTAGAACAGTATCATCCAGATCGTATAATTATTGAACCTTCTGGAGTTGGTAAGCTATCAGATGTTATTAAAGCTGTTCAAAATGTTGATAGTGATGAAATCGAATTAAATAGTTTTGTAACTGTTGTAGATAGTAAAAAGTGTAGAGTTTATTCTAAAAATTTTGGTGAATTTTTCAATAATCAAATTGAATATGCTTCTACTATTATTTTAAGCAGAACGCAAAACATTTCAGAAATGCAATTAAAAGAATGTGTTGATATTATTAAGAAAACTAATGATAAAGCTCATATCGTCACAACAAATTGGGATGATATTGATGGTATGACGATTGTTAATACTATTGAAGACAAAAATTCTTTAAAAGATGTTTTATTAAAAGAAGAAGATATTTGTCCAGTATGCGGTCACCATCATGATCATGAACACCACCATGAGCATGAGCATCATCACGATCATGAATGCTGTGAACACGATCATCATGAACATCACCATGAACATGAGCATCATCACGATCATGAATGTTGTGGACATGATCATCATGGACATCATCATGCAGATGAAATATTTTCTAGTTTTGGATATGAAACTCCTATGACATATACTAAAGAAAAAATAGAAAATATCTTAAATGCTTTAACAACAAATGAATATGGTGTAATTTTACGTGCTAAAGGTATATTAAAAGGGCAAGATGGCTGGTTAGAATTTGATTTTGTTCCTGAAGAATATGAAGCGAGAAGCTGTAAAGCAGATTATACTGGAAGAATTTGTGTTATCGGTCAAGATTTAAATGAAGATAAATTAAAAGAGTTATTTGGAGATTAATATGAATGTTCAAACAAGAATATATATTTTTAATGGTTTTTTAGATAGTGGTAAATCTTCATTTTTATTGGATACAGTATTAGATACTGATTTTTGTCAAAATGAGAAAACAGTTATTGTTGTTAGTGAAGAAGGAGAAATTGAATATAATCAAGAGCAATTAGATAAAGTAGATTGTCAACTTGTCTATGTTAATAGTGAAGAAGAATTAAATATTGATTTATTTAATTCAATCGAAGCACAATATCATCCTACTCAAGTATTAGTTGAATTAAATGGTATGTATGATACAAAAACTTTAATTGATGCTGCTAAACCTGATGGTTGGGAAGTTGTACAAGTTCTTACTACTATTAATGCTAAAACTTTTCAATTGTATATCAATAATATGAGATCATTAATGTATAATCAAATTGTTATAAGTGATTTAGTTATCTTTAATCGTATAGATGAAACAATGAAAAAATCATTCTTAAGAAATACTATTAAAGCTATTAATGGCTCTGTTCAAATCATATATGAAATGGAAGATGGCAGTATAAATACTATGCAAGAAGATGAAATACCATTTGATACTTCTAGTGATTATCTAGATATATTAGATCATGATTTTGGGCTTTTCTGCATGGATACTTTAGATCATCCTAATACTTACAATCAAAAAACAGTAAAAATAAGAGGTAAATTTATAGGTAGAGATAAAATTATTCCCAATGGTTTTATATTAGGAAGAGAAGCAATGGTATGCTGCGAACAAGATACATCTTTAATTGGTTTAGTTTGTGTTCACCCTTCTAGCAATCAATTAATTCCTAATGAATGGTTAGAATTAGAAGGTAAGATATATTTAAAATATGATCAAGAATTTGGTGGAGATGTCTGTGTTCTTTATGTTACTGATTTAAAAGTTATTCCACCACTACAAAATGAATATGTTACATTTGACTAAAAGAAGAAGTTCTTATTGAACTTCTTCTTTTGTTAAAAATTCATATGTTAATTTTATAACTTCTTGTATATGTTCTTTTTTATCATAATTATGAGTTGCATCTAATATTGGATGAAAAATTGGATTATGAAACTCTTTTAAATAACGCTTCGAAATCTTAAACGGTACAGTTGTATCTTTAGTTCCATGTATAATCATCAATTCATTTTTATAAACATCTAAATTCTTATAAAAATCTCTAGCCATAATATCTTCTACAAACTGATGAGAAATTTCAAAACCATTATGATCATAAATATCAGATTTTGGAACAATACCAGTTAAATAATCAATAGCTTTAGGAAGATTAAAAGCAGGTGCCCATAGACACATTTTTTTAATATCATCAGGATATATTTTTGCTACTTCACTAGCAATCGCTCCACCCATAGAATGTCCTAATAGATATATATCAGTTGTGGTTTCTAACTTTTTTATTTCTTCTAATATTACTCTTGCACATGATAGTTCATCATCAAAAGTCATATCTTTAAAATATAAATCAGATTCACCACTTCCTAAAAAATCCATACGAATAGTTCCTATTCCTTTAGCTTCTAATAATCTTGATATTTTTGTATAAGAAAACTTTGTTCCTGTATTACATCCAGTAAAACCATGAAAAATAATACATACTGGAAACTTCTTTTGATTAGGCACATGAAAAAAACCTCTCATAATTCCTTTAGGTGTAGGTATTTCACAATATTGCTGCATAATTTCCTCCTT
>CAZWZD010000194.1:0-3967 GCA_964638235.1 uncultured Erysipelotrichales bacterium | reverse complement strand
TGAAAAAGCTTAAGAGGATAGATTATGATAAAAATAAACAATTTACACAAATCATTTGGAGATTTAGATGTTCTTAAAGGTATAGATATTGAAATTCAAGATGGAGAAACAATAGCTATTATAGGACCTTCAGGATCAGGAAAATCAACATTTCTAAGATGTTTAAATCTTCTAGAAGTACCTCAAAAAGGAAGTGTTGCAATAGGTCAGCATCATTATGATAGTGAACATCTTAGTAAAAATAATTATTTAGAAATGCGAAGAGTAACAGCAATGGTATTTCAAAATTATCATTTGTTTGCGAATAAAACTGTAATTAAAAATATTACTTTGCCATTAACAGTTGTTAAAAAAATAAAAGAAAAAGAAGCTGTTATGATTGGTGAAGAATTATTAAAAAAAGTTGGTCTATTAGATAAAAAGGATAATTTTCCATCTCAACTCTCTGGTGGTCAGCAGCAAAGAGTTGGTATTGCTAGAGCTTTAGCTTTAAAACCAGAAGTAATATTGTTTGATGAACCTACTAGTGCTTTAGATCCAGAATTAGTACAAGGAGTTTTGGATGTTATTAAATCTATCGCAGAAGATAACATTACAACGATCATCGTAACTCATGAAATGGCATTTGCAAGAGATGTTGCTGATAGAGTTGTATTTATGGCTGATGGAAATATTGTAGAACAAGGACCAGCCAGAGAACTTATAGAACATCCAAAAGAAGAAAGAACAAAAAGATTTTTACAACGTTTTTTGAATTAGACTTTTTTCCTTCTCTATATTTCATAAGAAATATATAAAAGCTCGTCTTTATTGACGAGTTTTTATATATTAAGAATAATTTGATAATAATTGGAAATATTAATTATAAAAACATGAAATGTAAAATGTTAGTTAACTTAAGTTAAGATTCAGTAAAGTCCATTTACTTAAATTTAGCACAATGTTAATCTCTTGTTAGGAGGAGAAAATTATGGGACTTTCAAATATATTATCTATGTTCGGTGGTTTGGCTTTATTCTTATATGGTATGCATATGATGTCCAATGGATTAGAGTTAGCTGCTGGAAATAAGATGAAAACTATATTAGAAAAATTAACAACAAATCGCTTTTTAGGAGTTAGTGTAGGAGCATTAATTACTGCTATTATTCAATCATCAAGTGCAACTACTGTTATGGTTGTTGGCTTCGTAAATAGTGGACTTATGATGCTTGAAAATGCTGTTTGGGTTATAATGGGTGCTAATATTGGTACAACGATTACAGGTTTATTAATAGCAATCGATATAACTGCTTTAGCACCATTATTTGCATTTGTTGGTGTTGGAATGATTGTTTTTACAAAAAACAAGAAGCTTGATGCAATAGGAATAATATTAGCAGGATTAGGAATTTTATTTATGGGAATGGATACTATGTCAAAAGCAATGGTACCACTAAGAACAATGGATGAATTTGTTTCTTTGATAACAAAATTTCAAAATCCTATTATTGGAATATTAGTTGGTGCTTTATTTACTGCTGTTATTCAATCATCAAGTGCATCTGTAGGAGTATTACAAGCTTTAGCAAGAAGTGGTGTCATTACTCTTCCAAGTGCAATTTATGTATTATTTGGTCAAAATATTGGAACATGTATAACATCGGTGATTTCTTCTATTGGTACAAATAAAAATGCCAAAAGAACAACGATCTTACATTTATCTTTTAATATTATAGGAACAATTATATTTGTTATCATTAGTATGCTGTTACCATTTACTTCATGGGTAGAAATGATTACTGCTTCTATTCCTGGACAAATAGCAGCAGTACATATTATTTTTAATACTGTAACAACATTACTTTTATTACCTTTTGGAGAAAAGTTAGTAAAACTATCTTATATCATTTTACCTCAAAAAGAAGAGAAAGAAGAAAAAGAAGGATTAAAATTCTTAGATTTTAATGTATTTTTAAATGATTATAAAATAGGTATAAGTTCTATCGCAAATACTCAATTGTTCAATGAAATTCAAAATATGTTATCAGTAACGATTAAAAATGTAGAATATTCATTTGAAATTATTAATAATTATCAAGAATCTATACATCAAAATCTATTAAAAAATAAAGATTATATACATTATCTTAACAATGAAATCGTAAGATTTACAACAAATGCTATTTCATCAGAATTTCCTATAGAAGAATCCGAATCCATAGGATTATTCTTAAAAATATCCAATGACTTAGATAAAATTAATGATCATGCTTTATCAATCGCAAATCAATCTAAAGAAATGAATGATAAAAAGCAACAGTATTCAAAGTATGCAATGGACGAAGTTATCATCATGAAAACTATGATTTTTAAAATGTTGAATGAATTAAAAATTATGAATTATAACGAATTGTATGATATTGCTCAAAAAATAGATATTATAGAAAACAATATTTCTGCAACATTTGATGAATTTTCAGCTAATCAATTAGTTAGACTGTCAAATAAACAATGTTCACCAGAAAAAAGTATTTTATTTTCAAAAACTCTATCAGATATTGAACGAATTGGAGAATATGGCTTGAGCATCGCAAAAAGTTTTGGCGAAGTCAAAGAAAATTTAATAGTTATGAAGATGGCAGAAAATATAGAATAAATCGCCTATTATGGCGATTTTTAATTCTTTTCTAATAATTTTGACAATGCTTTAGCATCATATATCTTGACTATTCCATAATCGCTTTCTATCCAACCATTTTCTTGAAAATTTTTCATAATTCTTGAAACAGTTACACGATTAAGATTTAAACATGTCGCTATATTCTCATGTGTGTAAGTAATAGAATTCCTTCCATTTTCCGATGTTCTTAATAAAAAATCAGCTACTTTTTGATTAGCATCATACATTGTTAAACTATGAATTTGATGAGTCAGATAATCAGTTGTCTGGGTTAAATGCTGTAAAACAAGTATCATTAAATCTTTATGATCATAAATAATATCAATTACATTTTCTATTTTGCATTCAATTAATTCAATATCGGTAACAGCTTCAATATTAGTTTGATGAAAAGCGTTTTCTAAAAAGGAATTATCACCAAAAAATCTTCCCTTTTTTAAAACATCTAAAGTTACTTCTTTACCTTTAGCTGATGAAATATAAACTCTTATTCTACCGCTTTTAAGAATATAAAAATATTGAGATTTTTCATTGTGCATATAAATATTAGCTTTTTCTTTATATAGATTAACAACTCCTACAGATTCAAATAGAGAAAAATATTTTTCTGGAATATGTACTTTCATTTTATCACCCTCTATCATTGTAGCACAAGCTACAGTGTTTGTCTTGTAAATAAGCGATAATTTCATTGAAGAAAGGGTGGTTTATATGAAAAAAATATTATCTTATTTAGAAATTTTATTTGGATCAACATTAACAGCTATGGCATTTGGTTCAATTATATTACAGCAAGGATTTGTTGCAGGAGGAGTTACTGGTTTGGCTAAAATATTAAATAGTTTTATTCCTGTATCTTTATCTATGATTGTAATGTTATTAAATGTGTTATTGTTTGTATTAGGTTATTTCTTTATTGGAAAACAGTTCGTAGTAAAAACATTAATTGTAACTTTTTACTTTCCAATGATGTTAGAATTATTTCAAAATAACAACTATTTTACTTCACTGATTTCTGATCCTTTGTTAAGCAGTATACTTGCAGGAATGCTGATAGGAGTAGGTAGTGGTTTAATTATAAGAGGAGAAGGTTCTGGAGGGGGATTTGATGTTATTGGAGTTATATTAAATAAATATTTTAATATTCCTATTTCTTTAATTGTTGGTATTTGTGATTGTAGTATATTATTAATTCAGGCATTTAATCAATCTTTATTAAGTATTATATATGGTTTATTGGTTATCATTATAACATCATATTCTATGAAATATGTTTTAACATATGGTAAAGGAGAAACTCAAATT
>CAZWZD010000193.1:0-3969 GCA_964638235.1 uncultured Erysipelotrichales bacterium | reverse complement strand
ACACTTGATATTACTTTATGAATCCTGTAGTTCCTATGTTCATCTTCTTCGTAATTAATTATCTATGCTTTATGATGTAATGTCATCAGCTCTAAACTCTACAGGATAACGATTTTCTTTATATGCATTAAGTACAAATTATCGTTAAGTTCTATTAAATAACGAAGCTTTTTTAAATAACAGCAAACCAGTCTTACATTTAACACCTAATTTAGGACAAATGAAGAAATCAGGATGAAAGATTTTAAAAAGAGTATTTTGACTAGTCTGTTCATTATTAGAAAAAACGCTTAAAAAATTCTGTAAGACTGATATTTCTATTTCTAATTTATGAAAAGAATTGGCTTCATTTTATTTGTTGAGCTATATAATGATTAAAGCATTGAATAAAGTAAAAACTCAATCAAATTGATTGAGCTTTTATTCGTCTTCTTTTAATATTTTAACAGTTTTTTGATGTAATTCTGTTAGTCTATCTTGATAAGCTACGTTATTAATGAAGTAGTTATAACAGATATCTATTATGACTAATAAAGGGAATTGTGGTGATATGATATGTCCTTCATCCAAATTTCTAAATGTAGGTACAATTATTTTTTCATTACAGTATGGATATTCTTCTTCTTTATTAGCAGTAATAATAACTGTTTTAGCTCCATTTTGATAAGCATGTTTTAATGAGAAGTTGATTTCTTCTTTTTTACCACTTAAACTCATTCCGACGACTAAAGTATTACTATTTTGAAATACTGATTGGGTACGCATTTCATCTCTTTGATCAAGTGCTTCCATGAAGACACCTAAACGCATGAAACGATTTCTCATTTCTCTTGCAGCTAGTCCTGAACTTCCTATTCCCAAGACTAATACATGTGTTGCTTTATGGATAAATTCGCTTAATCTTTCTATTTGATGTTCATCAACATAATGAACTGTTTGATTTAAAAGTTCATTATAAGCATTTAAGACTTCTTGAAAACCAAATGATACATCTTTACTACGTTTAACAAAACCTTCTTCATATCTAAATACAAATTCACGATATCCTTTAAAACCACATTTTTGTGCAAAACGTGATAATGATGCTTCTGATACAAATAATCTTTCTTTCATTGCTTTACTAGAGAAATTATCATTATGACGATTAGATATAAAGTAATCAGCAATTACTTTTTCTACACTAGTTAGATCATCATAATGTTCTATAATTGCAGGAATAACTGATTCTTTATACATCTTAAACACCTACCTTATAGTATCATTAATCTTCAATACCTAATATGTCATTAATCTCATTTTTATATAAAATAGCTTTAGCTCCATAAATAGCTTGTATACCACCTTTAACTTCTAATACGGCAGTTGCACCTACTTTCTTTAAAGTATCTCGATTAACTTTATTACTATCTTTTACGCCTACACGTAATCTTGTAATACATGCATCTAGATCTTCGATATTTTCTTTTCCACCTAATGCATCAAGAATAATCAAAGCATCACTATGTAAAGAAGACTTAGATTCAATCTTTAATTCTTCATCTTCTTCTTCATCATCACCCCTACCAGGAGTCATAATATTGAATTTAGTAATCGCAAATCTAAAAATAACATAATATAAGAATGCCCATACAACTCCAATAGGAATTTGTAGTAACCAGTTTGTTTTTGCATTACCTTGTAATACACCAAATAAGATAAAATCGATAACTCCTCCAGAGAAAGTATTACCAATAGATATATTAACTATATCTGCAATTAAAAATGATATACCATCTAATAATGAATGAACAACATATAAAGCTGGTGAAACAAACAAGAACATAAACTCTATAGGTTCAGTAATACCAGTAATAAATGAAGTTAAAGCTACACCCAAGAATATACCTAAATATTTCTTCTTATTACTCTTTTTCACACAATGATACATTGCTAGACAGGCAGCTGGAAGTCCAAACATCATTGTAGAAAATCTTCCTGCAAAGAAACGCGTTCCCTCAGTAAATAAACCTACATGATTAGGATCAGCTAATTGAGCAAAGAATATATTTTGAGCCCCAACAACTTGAATACCATTAACTATTTCAGTTCCACCAAGTTCACTATACCAGAACATAGGATAAATCATATGATGTAAACCAACAGCACCACATAATCTCATTAAGAATCCATATAAGAATGTCCCAATAGGTCCTGTTTCAGCTATCATATCACCAGTAGATATAAGAACATTCTGTAATGGTGGCCATACTAAATAGAAAGCACATCCTACAAATATAGCTGAGATAGATGTCACAATAGGCACAAATCGAGATCCACCAAAGAATCCTAATACTTGAGGTAATTGGATATTTTGATATTTATTATGCAAATTAACTGCAATAATACCCATAACCAATGCTCCAACAACACCAGTATCAATCGCATTACCATCAGGATTAAAGATAGATAACATAGCAGAAATAGTTCCATTCATAACCAAGAATCCAACAACACCTGCTAAAGCAGCAGTACCTTTATCCTTCTTCGCAAGACCAATACATAAACCTATACATAACAATAAAGATAAATTACCAAATATAACATTACCAGCAGCTGACATGATTTTAAATATAGCTTGTAATACTGGTACATCTAAAAATGGATATGCAGCTATCGTAGCCGCACTTGAGAAAGCTCCACCAATACCTAATAATAAACCAGCAGCTGGTAATATAGCTATTGGTAACATAAAAGCTTTACCTATCTTTTGTAAATATTTAAACATATATTTTAACCTTCTTTCTATAAAACACTAACAAAACGTTCAGTAATCTGTTTAGGACGAGTAATAGCTCCTCCAACAACAGCACTATAAACTCCACAATATTCAAAAACTTTTTTTAAATCGTCAGGCGTATTGATTTTTCCTTCTGCAATAATAGGAACATCTAATGTTTCTACACATTTCTTTAATAATTCATAATGAGGACCATCCTGCTGATCAGAATAAGATGTATAACCACATAATGTAGAAGAAATAATATCAAAACCCATCTCTTTTGCAAAAACACATTCTTCATAAGTAGAACAATCTGCCATGGCTAATCTATGATCATCATGTATCATCTTTACAAGATCTTCACATTTTTCATTGTTTGGTCTTTGTCTCTTTGTAGCATCTAATGCTATAATTTGACATGATGTTGTTAATAATTCTTCTATTTCTTTTCTCGTTGGAGTTATAAATACTTCACTATCTTCATAATTTCTTTTAATGATCCCAATAACTGGTAAATCACATATTTTCATTATTTCATTAATATCAGAAACTGATTGCGCTCTAATTCCTGCTGCTCCACCTTGTTTAGCTGCTAATGCCATACGACCCATAATATAGCTAGAATGAAGTGGTTCATCAGGTAGAGCTTGACATGAAACTATAAGTTTTCCCTTTAAATCTTCTAAATTCATGATTTGACTCCTTTCTACTTAATAGAAATTAATATATCTTTTATAGCAGATACAGTTTCTTTATTTGTAAAAACAGGATCAATATCTTTAGGTTCAGTTATACATAAAACTGCTTCAGTATAATAACCTTTACTCTTTAATATATCTAAATCTACTTCTAATAACAAATCTCCTATCATAACTTTTTGTCCAGTTTGAACATATGCAGTGAAACCTTCACTCTCTAAATCAACTGTATCAATTCCAATATGTAAAAGTAACTCTTCATTCTTAGTCTTAATACCTAAAGCATGTAAAGTTGGAAATAACATTGTTATTTCTCCATCTACAGGACAATAATACTTTCCATCTATTGACTCAATCGCAATACCTGGACCTATAAGTCCTTTAGAAAACATATTATCATGAACGTTTTCTAAAGGTATAACTTTACCATTAGTGAAAGCCATAATATTTCTCTTTCTCTTAAACAATTTCATCGTTATCCTCCTACATATTTACAATATCTATAACCGGTTA
>CAZWZD010000192.1:1866-3970 GCA_964638235.1 uncultured Erysipelotrichales bacterium | reverse complement strand
TAAAAGAGTCTTAAAGCCTAATGGGAAATTATTTGCAAGTACATATGGAACAAATCATATGAAGGAAATTACAACTCTTGTAAAAGAGTATGACTCACGCATTACTTTATCTGAAGTAAATTTGTATGAAATTTTTGGTTTAGAAAATGGATATCAAATATTGAGTAAAGTGTTTAATCGTGTTGATAAAAAAATATATGATGATTATTTATTAGTGGATAGTATCGATGATTTAACTAATTATATTTTATCTTGTCATGGTAATCAGACAGAATATATTTCTAAAGATTTTAATGCTTTTAAAAGATATATTACAAGGAAGGTAGTGAAAGATAAGAAATTTAAGATAACAAAAGATGCTGGATTATTTATTTGTTCAAAAGATACTTGACCATTACGTTACGTAATGGTTTATTATCTTACCTATAAGAAGGTGAAGCAAATGAAAGGAATTATTTTGGCTGGTGGAAGTGGTACTAGATTATATCCACTTACAATGGTGACAAGTAAACAGTTATTATCAGTATATGATAAACCGATGATTTATTATCCATTAAGTATTCTTATGGATGCTGGAATTAAAGATATTTTAATTATTTCTACTCCAGTTGATACACCTAGATTTAAAGAATTGTTAGGTGATGGACATCAATTTGGAATAGAGTTATCTTATAAAGTACAGCCATCACCTGATGGTTTGGCACAAGCTTTCATTTTAGGAGAAGAATTTATTGGTAATGAGAGCTGTGCAATGATTTTAGGTGATAATATTTTCCATGGCCATGGATTAACAAAACGTTTAAGAGCGGCTGCTGCAAAGAAAGAAGGAGCAACTGTATTTGGTTATTATGTTGATGATCCAGAAAGATTTGGTGTTGTAGAGTTTGATGAAAATGGTAAAGCTATTTCATTAGAAGAAAAGCCAGAAAATCCAAAATCAAATTATGCTGTTACTGGTCTATATTTTTATGATCAAAAAGTTGTTGAATATGCTAAGAGTATTAAACCAAGTGCAAGAGGAGAATTAGAAATTACTGATTTGAATAAGATTTATCTTGAAAAAGGTAATTTAGATGTTACATTATTAGGGCAGGGGTTTACATGGCTAGATACTGGAACTCATGAATCATTAGTTGATGCAACTAATTTTGTTAAAACTGTGGAAACACATAGTCATAGGAAGATTGCTTGTTTGGAAGAGATTGCTTATATAAATGGATGGATTTCTAAAGAACAGTTAGAAAAATCATATAAATTGTATGCAAAAAATCAGTATGGAAAATACTTAAAAGATGTATTAGAAGGGAAGTATATTGATTAATGAAAGTTATACAGACAGAAATACCTGAGGTATTGATTATTGAAACAGATGTTTTTGGTGATCATAGAGGTTATTTTACAGAAACATATTCAAAACCTAAGTATGAAAAATTAGGAATTAATGTGGAGTTTGTTCAGGATAATATGTCTTTTAGTGCTAAGAAAGGAACGTTAAGAGGTTTGCATTGGCAAAATCCACCTTATTCTCAATCTAAACTAGTTTCATGTTCAAAGGGAACAGTTATAGATGTAGCAGTTGATATTAGAAAAGGTAGTCCTACTTATGGAAAATGGGTGAGTGTAAAGTTAAGTGCAGAAAATCATAGACAGTTTTTTATACCACAAGGTTTTGCACATGGATTTTTAACATTGAGTGATGATGTGGAATTTAGGTACAAAGTAGATAATGTTTATAATAAAGAATCTGAAGGTGGTATGCGTTATGATGATGAAACTGTTCATGTTGATTGGGGACAATTATTAAATGGAATTGAACCAGTTTTAAGTGAAAAGGATCAAACTGGACCTTCTTTAGAAGAATCAAATAATCAATTTAAATATAAGGAGAATTGTTAAATGAAAATATTAGTAACGGGAGGAGCAGGATTTATTGGAGGAAATTTTGTTCATTATATGGTGAATAAATATCCAGAAGATGAAATTGTAAATTTAGATTTATTGACATATGCAGGCAATTTGGAAACTTGTAAACCTGTAGAAGATAAATCAAATTATAAGTTTGTGAAGGGAGATATTGCAGACAGAGCATTTGTATTTGATTTGT
>CAZWZD010000192.1:0-1856 GCA_964638235.1 uncultured Erysipelotrichales bacterium | reverse complement strand
TGTTGTTGTAAATTTTGCAGCAGAATCACATGTTGACAGAAGCATAGAAAATCCAGAAATATTTGTAAGAACAAATGTTATGGGAACAACAACATTATTAGATGCATGCAATAAATATGGAATTAAGCGATATCATCAGGTATCAACAGATGAAGTATATGGAGATTTGCCATTAGACAGACCTGATTTATTTTTTAACGAAGAAACACCACTTCATACATCAAGTCCATATTCAAGTGCAAAAGCAAGTGCAGATTTGTTTGTAATGGCATATTATAGAACATATGGCTTGCCAGTAACGATATCAAGGTGTTCAAATAACTATGGACCATATCATTTTCCAGAAAAATTAATACCATTGATTATTTCCAGAGCATTAAATGATGAAACAATACCAGTATATGGAACTGGAGAGAATGTAAGAGATTGGCTACATGTATATGATCATTGTGTAGCAATTGATTTAATTATCAGAAAAGGAAGAGTAGGAGAAGTCTATAATGTTGGTGGACACAATGAAAGAACAAATTTAGAAGTTGTTAAAACAGTATTAAAAGCCTTGAATAAGCCAGAAAGTCTGATAATGTATGTTACAGATAGAAAAGGGCATGATATGAGATATGCTATAGATCCAACAAAGTTAGAAACAGAATTAGGATGGAAGCCAAAATATACATTTGATACAGGAATAGTACAAACAATAGAATGGTATTTAAATAATAAAGAATGGTGGGAAAATATCATATCTGGAGAATATCAGAATTATTTTGAAAAAATGTATGTTGAAAAAGGAAGAGTAGAAAAGTAATGAAAGTTTTAGTAACAGGTGTTGGTGGACAGCTTGGGTATGATTGCATGAAAGAATTATCTAAAAGGGGATATGAGTGTACTGGCAGTGATATTCAAGACAGCAATGAAAACTTTGAACATTATATTCAATTAGATATTACTGATGAAGTGAAAGTTTATCAAATAATTGAGTCAATTAATCCTGATGCAATAATTCATTGTGCTGCCTGGACAGCAGTAGATTTGGCAGAGGATAAAGATAAATATAATCAAGTTTACAATGTTAATGTTAATGGAACAAAAAATATTGCATCTATTTGTCAAAAAATAAATTGTAAAATGCTTTATTTATCTACTGATTATGTATTTGATGGACAAGGAGATATACCTTGGAGTGCTGATTGTAAAGATTATAAACCATTAAATGTTTATGGACAAACAAAATTAGAGGGAGAACTTGCTGTATCGTCTTTATTAACTAAATACTTTATTGTGAGAATAGCATGGGTATTTGGATTAAATGGTAATAATTTTATAAAAACTATGCTTAATGTTGGGAAAAAATATGATACTGTAAGAGTTGTGAATGATCAGATTGGTACACCTACATATACATATGATTTAGCAAGGCTTTTAGTGGATATGATTGAATCAGATAAATATGGTTATTACCATGCAACCAATGAAGGTGGATATATAAGCTGGTATGATTTTACTGTTGAAATTTTCAAACTCGCAGGATATAAGACAAATATCATTCCTGTAACTACTGAAGAATATGGTTTATCTAAAGCAGCAAGACCTTTTAATAGCAGATTGGATAAATCTAAGTTAGTTGAAAATGGATTTACTCCATTGCCTTCATGGCAAGATGCTTTGCAGCGATATATTAAACAGTTAGAAATATAACATGAGGTTATTATTCCTCATGTTTTTATTTGGGACAATTCGTCCAATGCAGAATACTAAAAAATAATATATAATTTTTATGAAAAAAAGGTGGGACAAATTCGGGACAAACTCGAGACAAAAATTCACCTAAACTATGTTATAATAGTACTACATTT
>CAZWZD010000191.1:0-4001 GCA_964638235.1 uncultured Erysipelotrichales bacterium | reverse complement strand
TTTAAAAAGGTTGAATAAAACAAATCTTAGAAGAATAAAAACTGATACATTGAAAGAATATAGTCAAAAAATGGATTATGAATTATCTGAATTTAATACATCAATTCAATTTTCTACTTTAACAAATATTTATATGGATGTATATTATGGACAAAGAAAAGTTGATTTACAGCAAGTACAATTATTTAAAGAATATTATCAATGTTTTTATAAAGGTTTAAGAAAAGAAATAGGTTTTATAAAGTATTATCTTAATCGTCTTATTTTTAGAATATGAGGAGATAAATATATGAAGAATTTTAAAATGAAATTTATAAAAATTATGTTATGTTTAGTAATGACTATATCTCTTACAGGATGTCGTTTTAGTCCTGTTCTTCAACGTATTCTTTATACTATGCAATCGCAAGAGATAGATCATAATCAGCAACAAATAGAAAATAATGAGGATTCAGAAGATAAAAATGAAGATTTATCTAAAAAAGAAGATGATGAATCTGATGTAGAACGTACACCTGAACAACAAGCTGTTTATGATGAATTTGTGAAAAATAATGATTTATCCTCAACTAATAATAATTATAATAAAAATTCATCAAACAATGTAGAAACATCAGATAATACAGGTGGAGGAGAAAGCGATGAAGGTGAAGGAGAAAAAGAACAAGAAGAAAATGAAGCAAATGTAGATGATGAAAATCAATCTAATAATGAAGGTAATGAAGAAACTAATGAACAAGAAGAAAGTGATACTGCGACTAAAAACATTGTAGATGCTAATGGAACAACAAGGACTATTCCAGAAAATGTTGAATTTGTAACAGCAGTTGGAGGAGCTGCAACGATTGTAGAAATGGTTGCAGGAAGTTCGGCATTAGTAGGTACTTCAGCTAATTTTATGAGTAATAGTATCTCTAAATCATTATTTAATTTTTCTAACACTTCATCATGGTGGAGTGGAGATGTTACAAGTTCTATTAGCAGTTCTAATTTTAATAAGTTACTTGCTTCAAAAGTGGATGTATGTTTTGAGATAAGTGGACAATCAACATTTACTTCTAATCAAGTAAAGAAATTACAGGATAATGGAATCGGATATGTTGTTTTACCATCATTAACTTCTACTCAAAATTTAAAGGATGCTGTAAAAATCGTTGAAACAGCTTTTGGTGAAAATGCAAAAGAAGGTATTTATAGCAAGTATTCAAATTGGGTTGATAGTACCTTATCTGCTGCTGGTGGAGGATCATCTTGTTATAGTCTTTATATTTTTGAATGGCGTAGTGACGTTTCTTATAAATTTACAGATGGAGATTATCAGCTGACTGCAGATAGTTCAGGATCAGGAAGTGGTGTTGCTATTGCATGGACGACAAAAAAAGCACAGATTATGAGTGAAATGATGAAAAAAGCAAATGTAACTAATACTTCAACAGCATCTACTCGTTTTAATGCCAAAGAATGTGTGTATGTAACTCCAATGTTTCATCAGTTTATACCTACTTTTTCAGGAAATACAACAGATTGTCAATATTATAAAACAGATGGAATTGCTATTAGTAAAGATTGGTTTGTAACACAGGATGGAACTTTATTAGGATCAACATCATCATTTAATAAAATTATAGTTGCATCTTCTTCGATTAAATCAAAGATTCAAAATAACTATTATTGGAAATATCAATTAGATAGCAATGGTTTTGTAGAAGGTACAAAATTATATAGCAGCATTGGTGGTAACTATGATATTTTTGTTGCTCCAAGTGGTATTAGTTCTTGGGCAGAAGGATCTATTGAATCACCATTAATGGCTTTATGGGTTGGATGTAAAATCAGTGGTTCTGTTTCAAGTAGTACACTTAATAGTAAGATTCAAAATTTTTATTCAACATTTTTTGGAAAGTCAATTTCAGCTTCCCAAGTAGGTGCTAATTAGAATATAAAAGAGATTTCAATTTTGAAATCTCTTTTTAAAATGATTATTCTTTTGGATTTTCCTTTTTATTTAATGTAAGACAAATTTTCATCATTCCATCAAGCATATATGGACTAGCTTCTTCAATATATACAAATTCAGGCATAAATTCATCAGGAATGAAAGAACTTAACTTCTTTTTTACTTCGTTCATATCTGGTGTCATTGGAGAACGAATAGCAACCACGTCTGGACCAAATAAAGCAAGAGCAGGTAAAATAGATTTTGTAACAATCTCTAAAGCTCCTGTTTTACTCCATGAGAGGTTTTCAAGCTCATCAGATAGCTGCATTCTTCTTAAAAAGAATCTAACTTCACCAGCAATTCCATTTTTACCATTAATTAATTCTCCATTAGAAACAATTCCTTGTCCACCAATAGTATATCCAAAAGGCTGAGAATGGAAAAGAATATTGTTATATTCAGGATGTTCTAAAGAAAATCCAATGGCAGCAGCGTTTACATTATTATTTACATAGGTAGTAATTTGATATTTTTCTTCAATAGCCTTTTTTATATTGATATTAGTATAATTTTTATTGACATAGAGTAATTTTCCACTATCTTCAATGATACCAGGAGTTGCTATTCCAATAATATTAATATGTTGATGTCTTGCTATTTGAGTATCAATAATATCATATATATCTTCAAATTTTGTTGAAGGTCTAATGATTAGATTACTATCAACAATATGTCCTTTATCATAAAGACGATAGTATAAACGTGTCTGTGCTTTATTAGGCATAATCGCGATTGATAAAACACGATCTTTTTCATCAATTTGACAAGAACATTGTTCTATTTTTTCTTTTTTATTTTTTTCATTATTAAATTTTTGAATTTCGTCTTGGACAAACTTTAATGCTGAAAGAGCATCATAAGAAGCAAAAACAGCAGTAGGTATTTGTAAAACAGGTTTATCAGGCAAACTTATTTTTAGACGATTAACCATATAACCAATCTGTGGTGCTATCATAATAGCATCATAATTTTCTGCTTCTTTATATATACTCATATATGATACTGCATTAAAATGATAATCTAAACCTAGCATTTCAGCTGTAGAATTTAAGTTTTCTGCAAACATAGCAGTTGTCAAACCAGCACTACAAGAAAGTAAAACTTGAATAGTACGCTCATCTTTCAATTTCAAAAGTGTTTCAACCATCTCATCATATAATTGTTTTGCATGATTTTCATCACTTAATTGAAAGTGAAGATAGAATTTTACAGAATCATCTTTTTTTGCTATTATAGAAAATTCTACAATAATTATACCTTCTTCTACTTCAGTAAACTGAATAGAAGCTACTCCATAATCAGTACATAACTTAATTAAATCATCATTTTCTTGAGTAATATTGTAATCATTGTTTTGATGACTTAAAATCCATTCTTTAAAATTAAAATTATTAACTACTTTTTCTGACATAAATATGCTCCTTTCATAAATAGTATAACATTATTTATTTAATAAAGAATTAAAAATCATAGTAATTTTCAATTTTTTTGATTATTTCATGATATTTTTTACTATCTTGCTTTAAAATAGATAAATAAAATGTAACATGAGCCTCATCATCAGTAATTGGAATAATAATTCTATTATCCATTTTTCCTTCTCTTTTGATTGATAAATTAGATGTAAAAGAAGGCAGTGTGCTTGCTTTAACAACTTCATTGAAAGTTAGCCTTTCATTTTGAATCAAAAACTTTGTATTAGGCATTGTTTTGATGTGTAAATCATACCAAAAACCAATATTTGAATATAATAACATAGTTTCTCCATTTAAATCTTGAAAAGATATTTCTTTTTTGTCTTTAAAATGATGATTTAATGGTATTGATAAATAAAGATCTTCTTCTATATATGGAACACATAGTATATCGTTATCTGTAATTTCAAAAGGTGTAATAATCATTTGATATTTTTTACTTTTCAATGATTGAAGAAGATCATTTTGATCAATAACCTGTGATTCAATATTTGTACTTGGATATAAGTTTTTCATAAGGGGTTCTA
>CAZWZD010000190.1:0-4001 GCA_964638235.1 uncultured Erysipelotrichales bacterium | reverse complement strand
CGATTTCCAACAATCAATTCTTCCTGTTCAACACTAATTTCAAGCTGTTGTAAAGCAGCCTTTAATGATAAAGCTCTTTTTTTAGGAATTGATAATTCTTCATTGTCCTGATACACTTTTGTAATAATTCTAGCTTGCTCAATAGAAGCATATCTTGGTGCATTAAGCATCTTTTCTTTTAAAATATTTATTCTTTCTGTTTGAATTAAATCCATCTTTTTTTCTCCTTTCTCATTTTCTAACTATATTATATACATTTTCATAAATATTTCAAGCAAAAACAATAAAAAATAATAATTTTTCAATAAATTTCAATAAAAATCAATTAAAAAAATAGAAATTATATTATATAATTTCTATTCCATAACTTTTTATTTTTTCCTTAATTTTATCATTAAGTGTTTTCTCACATATTAACCCATCAAAATCATTAATATCAGCAAAAACATAATTACCATCTAATTCTAATTTTACACTTTCTCCAACCATGTAACATTTCCTGCTAGATTGAATAACTTCTTTTTTAGTCAAACCATCATTTACATCATATGTTGATACTTTACCAGTATATATATCTATTCCTACAATTCCAATAAAAGATAAATCAAATTTATATTTTCTAATCTGATCTATCGCAATTGAACCAATAAATCCTTCTTTTGCCTTATTAAACTCTCCACCAATAAATATCAGCTGAGTTGAACATTCTTGAGAGAATATTTTCATAATATCTACCATATTTGTGATAATAGTTACATTGAGATTCCTTTGATATATGAGCTTTGCTAATTCTAAAGTCACTGTTGATATTCCTAAAAAAACTGTTGCTCCAGAATTTATAAGTTCCACAGCTTTTCTAGCAATTTCCTTTTTTTCTTCAACACGCAAATTCCTGCGATCATCTACATGAAATGTATGCAGATTCATTCGTACTTGAGTAGCTCCACCATGTATTCTTTTTAGTTTATTAGCTTTCTCTAATATTTTTAAATCTTTTCTAATGCAATCTTCCGTAACTTCAAATTCTTTACTTAAATCCTTAACTCTTACTTGACCTTCTAAATTTATTCTTGCAAGTATCTGATGATGTCTTTCTTGTTGTAACATAATAATCAACCTTTCTTGTTAAATATTATGACATTTATTTAAATTAAAAACAAGAAGGACAGCATTTTTTTATCGCAATAATGGCAAGCTTCCACTAAATTTATTAACATATTTCTTATCACCATAAATAGCAATTCCTAAATATTGTAAATCTTCATGATTTGTAATATTCATTTTATTAATAAACTCTTTATATGTTTTACAACTTTGAGCTAAAGAAGAAAAATCAACAACTAATAATTCTTGATATTTATCTTCATATAGTTTTTCACGAATTTCTTTAATTTGATAAGATGAACTTTTTAAAACTGGTATTGGAAATTCAATAATTCCTAAATGTTTATATCCATTTAAATCAGCAACATCCTTCCCTACTATTTCTGGCAGCTTCTTACCTAAAGTGACACTCATAATAGCACTCATATTAGCAATTATCCCAAATGGCAGATGCTCATCTACGATTATTACGCATTTTCTTGTATCCATTTTCTTCTCCTTTTTTCCTAAAATCAATTTGTGAAATCAACAATCCACATAATGTTAATAATGTTCCCATGGCAGATATAAATGTTATTTTTTCTTTTAAGACAAGAAATGAAGTCATAACTGTAATAACTGGAACTAAATATATATAAATGCTTGTTTTTACTGCACCTAAATGTTTAACAGCTAAATTCCATGTTACAAAACAAAATGCTGATGCTCCTAATCCTAAAAACAAAATATTTAACAAATTAACTTTATCAAAAAAACGATTTATACCAATATGAAAATCAAATAAAAACAATGCTAGAATCATAAACAATAATCCATATCCAAATATTCTTCTAGTTGTTTGAATAGTATAAAAACCAAATTCACTTACTTTTCTTATTAGTATTGAATAACACGCCCAAACAAATGTAGCTAACAGGGCTAATATATCTCCTTGAGGATTTAATTGCATTCTAACTCCATTAAAACTAATCAAAAAGATACCTATCAAAGCAACAATAAATCCAACAAAGAAACGAAGTTGTAATTTCTCATTCTTCATAAAGAAAGCAATCAACGCTGTAAAAAACGGAGCAATCGAAATAATAACACCAACATTAGAAGCCATTGTGTATGTAAGAGCAATATTTTCTAATAAATAATAAAGACATACACCACTCAAACCAGCTAACGCAAATAATATTTCTTGTTTAAAAGTTGTGTTTTTTAACGGATAAGGATATACAAACAGCAATGCTATAAATCCAATCACAAATCTAAAAAACAAAATCTCTATCGGTTTAAAATCAATCAACAAAACCTTTGTTGAAATAAACGTTGTATCCCAAATAACAATTGTTATTAAAGCAAAAACATGACCAATTTTTTCATTATTCATTTTTATCATCTCTTTTTTTATATTGTTGAAATATAGAACGATAGACTCCTGGAGTTAAACCAATATGTAGGCTGTTTTTCGGCATTAATATTTGCATTGACATTATCCCTGTTCAGGGTTATAATTTTGTCAGACAGATGTTTGGCTATTCGCGCAGGCAATGGGAGCCTGGACTGCTGTAGCCATCCGTCTGTCCTTTCATTTACGAATACTTCTTTGCTAACTTCAACGGTGTTTTCAATCAAATAAGCAAGGTTCCTTTTCCCATATATTGATGTTATTTCATTAACTGATAATTGCCGATATTCCTTCTCAAGATGAAGAATAATTAGTATGTCATTTCCGTTTTTATCTTTAGCATCAGCAATAAGCAATATTGATTAAAGAATTTTGTAAAATGACTTTGATCGCTAAATCCAACCTGCATAGCAATCTGTGAAAGCGATAAATCTTCTTCTAATAATTTCCTAGCCTCATTCATTCTTAAACTTTCTAAATATTGATAAGGTGTTACTCCTTTTGATATAGTAAATGCTCTTATTAAAGTACTTTTAGAAAGTGAAGTGACATCACAAATTTGTTTTAAACTTAATCTTTCATGAAAATGTGATTGCATATAGTTACATGCTATTCTAATTTCTTCTCTACATTCAGATATATTCTTATTATAATCTGGCATATATTTTTGAAGCAATATAGACATCATCATATACCAATATTCTTCTTTTGAAAGTTCCTGAGATTCATTCATAATCAACTGATGTAATTGCTGTAAGCAATCTTTTAAATTATTATCATAAATAACATTTTCTCCAAAATAGGGTAGTTCTCTTTTACCAGTAATTTCTTCAACAATATCTAACATAATTTTCTTTTCAATATTGAATCCATAATAATTAAATGTTTCGCTATAAACTTGATAGCAAGAATGATTATCTAAAGAATTAAATATAAGAATACTTCCTTCTTTTATAATATATTCTTTATTACAGCATGATAATATACGACTACCCTTTTCAACATAGCCAATAACATAATAATCATGAAAATGATTAGGAAAAGTTTGTGCAACTCCTTCAAATCTATATGCTTCTATTTTTAATTGCTGATCATAACATATCGTTCTTATTTCTTTTGACATCAATAATTTCACCTCGCAAATTTATTATATATGAAATTATATCTCTTGTATTGTATAATATTTGCATTTTATTAAATTACATTTTATAATCAATACTAATGTAAAAGACAATGGAAATCCATTGTCTTTTATCATTTTAACTATTTTCTATTAACTCTCTGATTTCTTCAATTGTTTGAAGTTCAAAAATCTTTTCTTTAATTTTCTGCAAAGATGAAAGTGAAAGTTCTTTTAGTGCTTCTTCTATGTTTTCATGAAAACGAGATTGTACGTAACTCGTTATCATTTCAGTGATAGCTTTTGATTCTCCTTCAGAAAGTCCCTTGGAATATCCTATTCCTTCAAATTCCTTTTCTCTGCTTCTTTGGGTTTTCTGGGCTA
>CAZWZD010000189.1:0-4005 GCA_964638235.1 uncultured Erysipelotrichales bacterium | reverse complement strand
AAATGGAATTTTTTCTTTTTTTGTTACTTTATTTTTATGCTCTATTACGCATGGTTATGTGAAATGTGCGATAAAGGTTGTTAATGAAGATGAGCCAATATTAGATGTAAATGATAGTTTAGTAGGAATATTAGAATTTACGAGAGTGTTTCCTGTTTATTTTATAAGGAAAATCTTGATTGTTATGATTACTTTTTTATCTATATTACCTACTTTATTAAGTTTTACTTATATTACTCCTTTATTTAATTTGGATTGGATCATATCTGCTGGTAATACATTGATCCAAACAGATTTACTTATACCTGATATAAGTATATTGCAGCAATTGATGCAAAATATGCCTTTATTAGTTAATACAATATTAAGTTCTATATTATATTTTTTATTGAATTGTCTTTTTTCTTTCATGCCTTATATCTTAGAAGAGGAAGAGTTTAGCTGGTTGGAAGCTATCATTCAATCTTTTAAGATGATGAAAGGTAGAATGTGGATAGTTATTTCTTTGTATATTGGATATTTGCCAAGATATTTATTTTATTGGATAGTTACTGGGATTATAGCTTTTATTTTAGGAAGTATTAATGAAATTATAATGTTAATGTGTTTAGTTATTTCTTTATTTATATATATAGGTTGTATAAGAGGGAGAATTGAAATAGCTAAGTATTTATTATATAAAGAATTTATGAAGGGGAATTTAGATGAATAGAAATATTGATAGCATTAAAACAATAATGATTAAAGTTGGTTCATCATCTTTGTGTGATAGTTATGGACATATAAAAAAAGAAAAAATATTACATCTAGCTTTGCAGATATCAAAATTAAAAAGGCAGGGATATAGTATTGTACTTGTTTCTTCAGGAGCAATTGCTGCTGGTATGGGAATGCTGGATTTGGAGTGTAAGCCATCAACAATTCCACAAAAGCAAGCTTTGGCTGCTATTGGACAAGCTCATTTAATGCAGATATATGAGGAGATATTTGAACTTTTTCAATTAAAATGTGCACAAGTATTATTAAATCATGGTGATTTTGATGATCGTAAGAGATTAATGAATTTATATAACACAATTCACGCTTTAATGGATTATGATGTTATTCCTATTATTAATGAGAACGATGCACTTGCGGTTGAAGAAATTAAAGTAGGAGATAATGATACACTAGCTGCTTTAATGGTTCCTGTTGTGGATGCTGATTTATTGATATTGGTAAGTGATATAGATGGTTTGTATACCAAAAATCCTAAAGTATATAAAGATGCTAAGTTATTGCATTTTGTTGAGAAAGTAGATGAAAATATTGTGAAAATGGCTAGTGGTACTTCATCATTATTAGGTACTGGTGGTATGACTACCAAGATCAAGGCTGCTAAGATCGTTAATGATTATGGTAAACATTTAGTCATTGTTAATGCTTCTAAAGAAGATTATTTATTGAATGTTCTTAATGGAAATGAAAATGGAACTTGGTTTAATGGTAATAAGAATTCATTAAAGTCAAGGGAACATTGGCTGGCTTATAGAGCAAGTATTAAAGGAAGAATTATTATAGATGATGGAGCAGCATTTGCTTTAAAAGAAAAACGTAAGAGTTTACTTCCTACAGGAATTATAGATGTTGATGGTGATTTCTATATGGGACAAGTTGTCAATATTGAAACAAAGAGTGAGTTGATAGGAAAGGGTATTGTAAACTATTCTAGTAAAGAAATTCGTCTTATTAAAGGTTTGAATACTAATGAAATTGAAGATGTATTGCATTATAAAGATTATGATGAAGTTATACATGCAAATAATATTATATTAAAGAGGTAGAAATATGGATCAGGAATTAGAAAAAATATTAAAAAAAGCAAAGAACGCTTCGAGAGAAATGTTATTGGTTGATACTGATACAAAGAATAGAGCGTTATTAAAGATTTCTAAATATTTAAAAGAAAATATTGATTTGATATTAAGAGAAAATCAAAGAGATATGCACAATGCAGTTGTGAATAATATGAGTGAAGCAATGCAGGATCGCTTGTTATTGACAGAGGAAAGAATTGAGAAAATAGCAGATGATGTATTAAAATTAATCGATCTAAAAGACCCTATAGGAGAAGTTATTAGAGATATAAAAAGACCTAATGGATTACACATTCAGCAAGTTAGAGTTCCTATTGGAGTATTTGGTATTATTTATGAATCAAGACCAAATGTAACTGTAGATATTGCTTGCTTATGTTTGAAATCAAGTAATGTTTGTGTATTAAAAGGTGGAAAAGAAGCAATTTACTCAAATAAAGTTTTAACTAAGATAATCAATCAGGCAATTAAAGATATATTGCCTGATGGTACAGTTCAACTCATAGAAAATAACGATCGTTCAATGGTTACTCAATTAATACAAGCTAATGATTATATCGATGTTGCAGTTCCTCGAGGAGGATCAGGACTTATCAATCATGTTGTAAAAAATGCTACTGTATCTGTCATTGAAACGGGAGCAGGAAACTGTCATTTATATATTGATAAAGATGCAGATATGAGCAAAGCTATTGATATAAGTGTTAATGCTAAAATTCAAAGACCTTCTGTATGCAATGCAGTTGAAACAATATTAGTTCATGAAGATATCGCTGAAACTTATTTAAAAGAATTAGTCAAAGTTTTTGATAAAGTTGAAATTAGGGGAGATCAGCAAGTTCAAAACATCATTTCCTGCAAAGCTGCTTTAGAATCAGATTTTGAAACTGAATATGATGATTATATTGTAGCAATTAAAATTGTTAAGGATGTCAAAGAAGCAATAGAGCATATTTATAAATATTCAACTAAACATTCTGAAGCGATTATCACTGAAAATGAAAATACTGCAAATTATTTTTTAACCGCCTTGGATTCTTCATGTGTTTATCATAATGCTTCTACTCGTTTTAGCGATGGAGGAGAATTTGGTTTTGGTGCAGAACTAGGAATAAGTACTCAAAAATTACATGCTAGAGGACCATTGGGATTAACGGAAATGACTTCATTTCAATATCGTATTTATGGAAATGGACAAGTAAGAAAATAAAGTTTATTGTAGTAACATATATCAATATAAGTAGGATAATCCTGCTTTTTATGTTGTGAAAATGTAAGAATTATGTTATATTGACTAAAGAAAAGGGGATGTAAAAATGAATTTTATTAAGATTATATTAAACTTTGTTATATCATTTATATTAATGATGTTACTTATGCCAAAGTTTATACCTTATTTACATAGAATAAAATTTGGACAAGTTGAAAGAGAAGAAGGGTTAGCTTCACATAAGAAAAAAGGTGGAACACCTACGATGGGAGGCTTAGCATTTATCATTTGTACTGTATTAACAGTGTACATATTGAATATCTCATTTATACAAAATCCAATTATTAATCTTCTTACATTTGTATTTGTTGGTTATGGCGCAATTGGATTTTTAGATGATTACTTAATTGTTGTTAAGCATTCAAATATTGGTTTGAAACCACTATATAAATATGCTCTGCAATCTGTGCTTGCTGTAGCATTTTATTTTTTAGCAGCAAATTTCATACCTGATTTTTCATCAGTTATTACAATACCAGTATTACATTATGAAATAGATTTAGGAATATTATATCCGGTATTAGTTTATTTTATGTTTGCGGCTGAAAGCAACGCAGTTAATTTAACTGACGGATTGGATGGCTTAGCTACTGGATTAATGATTGTTGCTTTAGCACCGTTTATTATTTTTGCGACTACTTTAAAGCAGTATGATATTGCTATGTATGCTATGGCACTTATTGGTGCATTGGCTAGCTTTATGTATTTTAATTTTCATCCTGCTCGTATATTTATGGGAGATTGTGGTTCATTATCTTTAGGAGGAATATTGGCTGCTTTTGCGATTTTAACTAAACAAGAATTATTATTGATACTTGTTGGAGGGGTATTCTTAATTGAAACTTTGTCTGTTATTATTCAAGTTGTTTCTTTTAAAAC